>NZ_VCIW01000003.1:300000-450816 GCF_005765165.1 Paenibacillus antri
GGCCACACGATTTCGATCCGCTCCCCGGCGAAATCCGCCGAATTGCAGAAGATGTGCGATTCCTCGATGTCGAACGGAGCGAGCAGCGGACGGAGGAAGAAGTCGATGCCGCCGCTCGTCACGTAGAACGGTATCTCCTTCTCCCGGCACAGCTTGAGCAGCTCGGCGAAGCCGGGTCGAATGCCGGCGGTGTTCAACACGTACTGCGTAATGTCTTCCTTCAGCGACGAAGGCAGCAGCGCGAACATCTCGCCGACGCCTTGGCGGATGCTCTTCGCCCCGGAGACGATGTCGTTCACGATCTGCTCGCAGCCGGGCGGGTCGAAGTGTTTCATAATCGCGACGATGTTGTCGCTCAGCGTAATCGTGCCGTCGAAGTCGCAGAAGACGATCGGCTGCTTGTCTTGGGGCACGGCGGTCGGACGGTTCAAGTTATTTCTTCACTCCCCATAGCTCGATAGCGGCTTTCAGTTGTTCGCGGCCGGGCTCCGCGGCGTAGGCTTCGAGTTCGACGCCTTGCAGCGCCGCGTCGATCGCCTGGCGGAACGCTTGTCCGCCCGCGGCCGTTCCCATCGGATGCCCGTGGATGCCGCCGCCCGCGTTCACGACCGAACGTACGCCGAAGTCTTCGAGCAGCAGCGGCACCAGCCCCGGATGGATACCGGCGGACGGGACCGGGAAGCTCGGCTTCAACGCCCCTTCGTGCCGCGTCAACGACTCGGCGATCGCGAGCGTCTCGTCCTTCGGCATGACGACGGAGCCGTACGGCGACGGGAAGAGGACGAGATCCGCGCCAGCGAGCCGCATCAGCTTGCCGAGCAAGAGCTGCGGCGCGACGCCGTAATGCCGCGGCGGATACATCGCGCCGGAGAACGCCGGATGCGCCGCGATCGGGACGTTGATGTCCGGGTCCTCGGCGAGCTCCTGCAGCGCGTCGAAGCCATAAGCGAGCACGTTGAACAAGAGCGCGTTCGCGCCGGCGTCGATCGCCTTCTTCGCCTGCGCCCTCAGCTGCGACGTGCGGCCGGTGACGTTCGCGGCGTACAACAGCTTCTGGCCCGTCTGCTTCGAAGCGTCCCGCGCCGCCGCCATGCACGCCTCGACGCGCTTCTCGATGGGAGTGAGCGGATTTTCGAACAAAATCTCGTCGTCCTTGATCAGGTCGACCCCGCCGAGCGCTTGTTGATAGAATTGCTCTTTCAGCTCCGGCAGCTCGTAGCCGACGACCGACTTGAAGATGCTCATCAGGAGCGGACGGTCATGAACGCCGAGCAGCTCCTGCACGCCGTGAATGCCGAACTTCGGGCCCGGGCATGTCTTGCGGAAGCCGTCCGATACGTCGAGGTCGAGCAGCCGGATGCGGCCGTCCATCGACAGCTTGCCGAACGCCGTGACAAGCAGCGCCGGGATGTCGCGGCTGAAGTTGACGTCCGGGTACGCGATCTTAATGTCCGCGTACCGCTCCGCCGCAAGGCTGCCCGGGGCCGCGCCGGCTTCGGGCTCGTGCACGTCGACCGATACGACTTGGCCGAGATGCTTCTCCATGTCTTTCTTCTTCGCTTCGGGCAGTTCCGTCCAGCTGCCGACCGTCAGGCCGACGGCGATGCCCGTCGCCTTCTTATGAAAATCCGCCTTCTCGTCGAACGCGCGATACGTCGCGGTGCAAAACGAGGTCATCGGAAACCACCGCCTTCGTTAGTTTGAACATCATTCCATTATACAAGAAAAAAAGGGAAGGGTAAATTTGGGCCGGGCGCAATAGAACCGCCCGGACGGCATGGAGGCCGGTCCGGGCGGTCGGAAGGGGCGTGGGTTATTCCTTCGCTTGCTGCAGCACCGACGTCGCGATGTCGTCGCCCATCTCGCCGGCGCGGGCGGCCGCGCGGCCGATCGCTTGCACGAGGCCGTCCCGGAAGCGGAACGACTCCAGATGCTGAATGGCGGCGAACGTCGTGCCGTTCGGCGACGTCACCTTGGCGCGGAGCGCGGCGGGGTCTTCGCCGGTCGATTCGACCATATGCGCCGCGCCGAGCACCGTCTGGACGACGAGCTCGCGCGCCTCCCGTTCGGTCAGTCCTCCCTGTACGCCGGCATCGATCATCGCTTCCATCAAGTAGTACACGTACGCCGGACCGGAGCCGGAGACGCCCGTGACGACATTAAGCAGCCCCTCTTCGAGCGGAACGGCTTTCCCGACCGCGCGCAGCATCTGCAGCGCCATCTCGCGCTGTTCGGCGGAGACGGAGGAGGAGAAGGCGATGCCCGTGGCGCCGAGGCCGATCGTCGAAGACGTGTTCGGCATCGTCCGGACGATCGGTTGGACGCGGCCGAGCAGCCGCTCGATCGTATCGATCGACAGTCCCGCCACGACCGACAGCAGCAGCTGCTCGGGCCGGAGGGCGTCCCGGAATTCGATCATAGCGGCGCCGACGTCCTTCGGCTTCATCGCGAGCACGACGATGTCGGCTTCCCGGACGAGCCGCTGCCGCTCCGCGTCGTCGTTCGTCTCCGGCACGCGGATGCCGTAGGCCGCCTTCAAGTCGTCCAAGCGGCTCCGGTTATGACGGTTCAGCACGACGACCGACAACGAACGGACGAGCTTCGCCTCGACGATGCCGCGCAGCAGCGCTTCGGACATCGAGCCGGCGCCGATGAAGGCGATCGTTTGTTCCTTAAGCATGGGGATTCTCCTCTACTGACGTATTTGGCCGTCTCCGACGACGATGTACTTGGACGACGTCAACGCCGGCAAGCCCATCGGACCGCGGGCGTGCAGCTTCTGCGTGCTGATGCCGATTTCGGCGCCGAAGCCGAATTCGAAGCCGTCCGTGAAGCGGGTGGAGGCGTTATGGTAGACCGCGGCCGCGTCGACCTCTTGCAGGAAGCGGCGCGCGTTCGCCTCGTCGTTCGTGACGATGCACTCGGAATGGCGCGTGCCGAAACGGTCGATATGCTCGAGCGCCGCGTCGAGATCGTCGACGACCTTCACGTTCAAGATGTAGTCGTTATACTCCGTCGCGTAGTCCTCGTCGCCGGCCGGCTTCATCCATGCGACGCGCGCTCTGGCGTCGTCGGATCCGCGCAGCTCCACGTTCCGTTCGCGGAACGCTTCGGCGAACGTCTCGAGATGGACCGCAGCGAAGTCGCGATGCATGAGCAGCGTCTCCATGCTGTTGCATACCGAGGGACGCTGCACCTTCGCGTTGAGCGCGATGTCGAGCGCCATGGCCGGTTCGGCCGACGCGTCGACGTACGTATGGCAGACGCCCGCGCCCGTCTCGATGACGGGCACCGTCGCGTTCTGTACGACCGTCCGGATGAGCGAGGCGCCGCCGCGCGGAATGACGCAGTCGAGCAGCCCGTTCAGCTTCAGCAACTCGTCGACGGAGCCGCGGCTCGGATCGTTCACGAGCTGCACCGCCTCCGGCGGCACGTCCGTCGCCGCGAGCGCGTCTTGGATCACTTCGACGATCTTGGCGTTGGAGGACAGGGCGGAGGAGCCGCCGCGGAGCAGCACCGCGTTGCCGGTCTTGAGGCACAGCGACGCCGCGTCGACGGTGACGTTCGGCCGCGCTTCGTAGATGATGCCGATCAGCCCGAGCGGCACGCGCACCTGACGGATGCGCAGGCCGTTCGGCCGCTCGATATCGGCGAGCGCTTCGCCGACAGGATCCGGCAGCGCCTCGACTTCCCGTACGCCGAGCGCCATCGCTTCGATCCGCTGCGGCGTCAGCGCGAGCCGGTCGAGCAGCGACGTCGACATGCCGCTATCGCGTCCTCGCGCTAAATCCTCCGCGTTCGCATCGACGATTTCGCCGCTTCGCGCGATCAGCGCGTCGGCGATGCTCCGCAGCGCGGCGTTCTTCGCCGCCGTCGAAAGACTTCCCATGCGGCTCGTCGTCCGCTTGGCGAGGGCCGCCTTATCTCTAACTTCGCTCATTCGTTCATTCCCCCGATTCGGTACATAGTTTAAAATAAGACCCATTCGTCGCGATGGATGACTTCGATGCGCGACACGTCCAGCCGCCTCAGCACTTCCTCCGAGGACAGGCCGGCCGCCGCCTGCAGCTGCCAAGCCGCGTAGTTGACGACCCCTCGCCCGATCCGCTTGCCGTCCTCGAGCGCGACCTCGATGACGTCGCCCGGATGGAAGTCGCCTTCGACTTGCTTGACGCCGGCGGGGAGGAGGCTCTTGCCGCCTTCCGCGAGCGCCCGGCGGGCACCGTCGTCGACGACGACGCGGCCCTGCGGCACCGAGTGGAAGCCGACCCATTGCTTCTTCACCGACAGCTTCTGGAGCTCGGCGTCGAAATACGTGCCGTCGCCTTCGCCCGTCGCCGCTCGAAGCACGTCCCCCGGCGCGTTCGCGCGGCCGATGAACGTTCGCACCCCGCCGCGAATGGCGATGCGTGCCGCCTCGAGCTTCGAACGCATGCCGCCCGTGCCGACGGAGGAGCCGCTGCCGCCGGCCATCCGGAACAAGTCGTCGTTCAGCTCGGAGACGCGGTCGATGCGCCGGGCGTTCGGATTTTTCCGCGGGTCCTCGGTATACAGCCCGTTCATGTCGGTGCAGATGACGAGGCAGCGGGCCTGCACGAGATTCGCGACCAACGCGGACAGCGTGTCGTTGTCGCCGAACTTCAGCTCGTTGACGGAGACGGTGTCGTTCTCGTTAATGATCGGGACGACGCCCCGATTGAGCAGCTCCTCGAGCGTAGCGGACGCGTTGCGAATGCGCCCCCGCGCAGAGAAGTCGTAGCGGGTAAGCAGTACCTGCGCGACGACGAGCCCGCGGCTCGCGAACGCTTCGTTGTACGCTTGCATCAGAAGCGCTTGGCCGACGGCGGCCGACGCTTGCTTCTCGTGCGTCGCCTTGGGCCGCTTGGCGAACCCGAGCCGGGCGAAACCGGCGGCGACCGCGCCGGACGTGACGAGCACGACCTGTTCTCCGGTCGCCGCGATGTTCGCGAGCTCCTCCGCGTAATAATCGATTTGCTCCCTTCGCAAGCCTCCCTCGGTCGCGGTGAGCGAGCTGCTGCCGATCTTGACGACGGTGCGTCGTCGATTCGTGCCGGTCATGACGGACGGCGCCTCCTTGTTTTCCAAAAATAAAAAAACAGCCCTTCATCCTTCAATCGTTAAAGGACGAAAGCTGCTCTTGTCGGTTGCTCCCGCGGTACCACCTTTATTGACGGCAATAGGGCGACGTCCGCGTAAACGCGTCGTCGGCTTCGGATGCCGTCCGGCTCCATGCCCTCGTATCAGGAGGGTGCACTGTCCGACTCGTCGCCGGCCGTTCCGGGGTGGGTCGGCGTGTCCTGCGGCGACGGATTCTTCCAGCTGACGAATCCGTTCTCTGTACGCCCGTTCGAACGCTTACTGGCCCCTTCATCACGTTAGGGTAATGAAGTTTTTCAATACTATACCATCCCGCGCCGCGGTTTGTAAATAAGCGTCCGCGCATTCGCGCCCCGTTCGCAACATCTTGGCGCCGAACGTCGTCTTCAAGAGTAAGAGGTGAGGCAAGTGTACAAAATGTCGTACGGCTCGATCCTTCTCATGTGCTTTCTCATCTTCGCGTTGGGCGGACAAGACCGTCTTTCTTGGGCGCCGGGGCCGGCGATGCCGGAAACCGCCGTTCGAACGGAGGCGCGGGCGGAGGCGCGGCCGCAGGTGCGGATCGCCGCCGTCGACGACGTCGACGCGCCGCCCGCGGCGACCGATGCGGGAAGGAAGAAGGGCGACGCCGTCGCGCTTCCGGATCCGGTTGCGCTCGCGGCGCCGGTCGGGCTGAAGTCGCCGACCGCCGAGGCCGCCTGCGCCGCGGGCTTTGCGTTGTCGCTGCCCCCGGAAGCGGACGAACGCTATCGGCAGCTCGACTGGGTGACCGAAGAGGGCGTGTCCGCGACGATCCGATTCGAATTCGCGAATGGCGGACTGCTGGAGCTTACGCAGTCGACGAACGATCAAGAACTTGACGTCACGGGCTCGTTAAGCACGGCTCCGCCGCCGCCGCTGCCGCTGCCTAGGATGACCCCAACCGCGTCGATGCCGGCGATCGACATCGCTTGGCAGGACGGGAGCCGCCGGTACGCCCTACGATCCTTCGGTTTAACGGAGAACGAAACGAGGGCGTGGATCCGCTCGCTCGAATCGGCCCGCGCGGGATGTTCCGCGCCGATGTCCTAGTCGAGGGCGGGGGTGGAGACGTCGTTTTCCCGGCCGATTTCCCGGTCCCGAAGGGACGATTATCCCTTGCGGTCGGGACGCCGCTCGTCATACGATGCCTACGAAGCAACGAATCGGATGACCGGGGGAATGTCCGCTTGATCCACGTGCCCGTATCGTTCCTGCGGCTCAGCGGAGGCCTGCTTGCCGCGGGAGGAATGACTTTGTTCATCGTACAGCTCGTTCATTTGGACGATAAGCCCTCCGGCTTGATGGAACTGAACTATTTCGTCGAGGTGGCCGCAGGCGCCCATGCGGCTTTGGCGTTGGCAACGCCGCCCATGATCGTCGGCTTAACCGGACTCTATTTTCGAATGTCCGCGAGCCTCCGGTGGTGGGGGTGGGCAGGCTATGTCGGCATGCTTTGCTTCTTCCTGATCGAGCTGTTTCGCGCCGCGCTGCCCGTTTATCAGTACCCGGCGCTATACCGAGGGATCCGGACCAAGGAGCAATTGCGCGAGGTCAATGCGCTCGTCGAGAGTTTACGATCGCAGGACGGGTTCCCGGCGCTGATCGAGCTGGCGGCGACGCCGCTCGGCACGCTCGGGTTCCTCCTGACGGCCGTGTCGCTCCTTCGCGGGAACGCGCTTCCGAAGCTTCCTGCGCTGTTGATGCTGGCGCCGCCTGCGTCGCTGGCGCTGCCCTGGGACGGACTGGACCCGTACGCCCACGCGGCGGCCTTATTCGCATACGTCTATTACGGCTGCTTGCTGGCGTTCGGCCTCCCGCCCGCGCCGCCGACGGCAGCCGCAGCCCCATGACGCGCTTTACATCCGCTCCGGCGCTTCGACGCCGAGCAAACCGAGGGCGGCTTGCAGCGTGTCGGCGGCCGCTCGCGCCAGACGGAGTTTCGCCGCGGCTTCGGCCGGGTCGTCGACGAGCACCCGCTCGGCGTGATAGAAGCGGTTGAACGCCTTGGCCACGTCGAGAGCGTACCGGGCGACGATCGAAGGCGCGAGCCGCTCCGCCGCTTCGCGCACCGCCGCCGGGTAGCCGGACAGCTGCTTGAGGAGCGCCCACGCGTCGTCGCCGGCGAGGGCGGCCGGGCTCGGCGCCGCCGCTTCGAGCGCCGCCGGTTCGGCCTTGGACAGCAGCGTGCGAATCCGCGCGTGCGTGTATTGCGCGTACGGCCCGGTCTCGCCTTCGAACCGGACCGCTTCTTCCAACCGGAAGTCGATCGCTCCTTCGCGGTCGTGCTTCAGATCCCCGAATACGACCGCTCCGATCCCGACCGCTTCGGCGACCGCCCTGCGGTCCGGCAGCGCCGGGTTTTTCTCGGCGATGACCGCCGCCGCCCGCTCTACAGCCTCGTTCAGCACGTCCTCCAGCATGACGACCCGCCCTTTGCGCGTAGACATCTTCTTGCCCTCGACCCGCATCAGGCCGAACGGCACGTGCGCGCACGCGTCGGCCCATGCGTACCCAAGCTTCTTCAGCACTGCGAACACCTGGCGGAAATGCACCGCCTGCTCCGACCCCACCACGTACAGCAGCCGATCGCCCTTCAGCGTCTCTCGACGGTAGATCGCCGTCGCCAAATCCCTCGTCGCGTAGATGGAGGAGCCGTCGGACTTCACGATGATGCAAGGCGGCAGTCCTTCGTCGTCGAGGCGGACGACTTGCGCGCCGTCGCTCGTCTCGAGCAGACCGGCGTCTTGGAGCCGATCGACGACGGGCTGCATCTTGTCGTTATAGAAGCTTTCGCCGAGCTCGTATTCGAACTCGACGCCGAGCCGGTCGTAGATGCGGCGGAACTCTTGAAGGCTCGTGTCGACGAAGAAACGCCACAGCTTCGCGGCTTCCTCGTCGCCTTGCTCGAGCTTCGCGAACCAAGCGCGGGCTTCGTCTTCGAGCCGCGGGTCGCGCTCCGCTTCCTCGTGGAAGCGGACGTATAGCTCGAGCGCCGCGGCGAGCGGCCGGCGCTCGAGCTGCTCGGCGTCGCCCCAGGCGCGATACGCGGCGATCATCTTGCCGAACTGGGTGCCCCAGTCGCCGAGATGGTTGACGCGGACGACGTCGTACCCGTCGGCCGTCAGGATGTGGCGCAGCGCGTTCCCGATCACGGTCGAGCGCAGATGGCCGATGCCGAACGGCTTCGCGATGTTCGGGGACGACATGTCGATGACGACCCGCTCGCCGCGCGGCTCGCGAGCTGCACGGAAGGCTGGCGCTTCGACGGCTTCGAGCCATCGTGGAGCGACCGCCTCGCGGCGAAGCGCGATGTTGACGTAAGCGCCGACCGCGCGGCAGGTCAGCATCGGGTGCGCAATGCGTTCGGCGAGCTCGGCGGCGATCGCCTGCGGCGGCTTCCGCAGCTCGCGCGCGAGGGCGAAGCAGGGCAGGGCGGCATCCCCGAGCGCCGGATCCGGCGGCGTCTCGAGTCGTCTCGCCGCTTCCTCCTTCGGTACCTGCAAATACGGTGCGATCCACTCGCCGATCGTCTCGATCATCATCGCGTCTTCCTCCTTGGTTTGTTGGATTTGAATTAGCGTCAAAATTTGAGCCTATTTCCGCGATAAGATCAAATTTTGACACTATAGCGGTACCGTGCCTTCGCAGCCCGGCTAGCGTGCGGGCCCCGAGCGATCCGCTGGCGGAAATAGTGTCAAAATTTAAGCTTATTTCCGCGATAAGATCAAATTTTGACACTATAGCGGCACCGTGCCTTCGCAGCCCGGCTAGCGTGCGGGCCCCCAGCGATCCGCTGGCGGAATTAGCGTCAAAATTTGAGCCTATTTCCGCGATAAGATCAAATATTGACACTATAGCGGCACCGTGCCTTCGCAGCCCGGCTAGCGTGCGGGCCCCGAGCGATCCCCGGGTGGAATAGTGTCAAAATTTAAGCCTATTTCCGCGATAAGCTCAACTTTTGACACTATTGCGGCACCGTGCCTTCGCACCGGCTAGCGTGCGGGCCACGAGCGATCCGCTGGCGGAAATAGTGTCAAAATTTAAGCCTATTTCCGCGATAAGATCAAATTTTGACACTATAGCGGCACCGTGCCTTCGCAGCCCGGCTAGCGTGCGGGCCCCCAGCGATCCGCTGGCGGAAATAGCGTCAAAATTTAAGCCTATTTCTGCGATAAGCTCAAATTTTGACATTATCCCGGCGTCGCGGCACCGCAGCCGGCGGACGACAAAAAACCTCCCGTCTCCAGGGAAAGATCCCTAAGAGACGAGAGGTTTAACTCCCGCGGTGCCACTCTTCGTGCCGATCCGCGCGCAACCGCGCAGTATCGACCGCTCGACGCCCGGTAACGGGGGCGACCCGGACCCGCCTGCCGCGTATCGACCGCGCCGAAGAGGGCGCGTCGAAGCATGGGCGAATCGTCTCGCGGGTGCGTTTCGCTTTAGGTACGCTCGTTCGGCGCCGGCTTCCACCATACCCGGCTCGCTGTTCCGTCGGTCGCGCGCTACTGTCCCGGTCAACGACGATGGCATTTCATTTTCCAATCATTATCGAACTATTATACGAATATTCCCAGCGCTTGTAAACGGTGACTCTTAACGATGCTGCCGCCGACCGGCGAGCGCCGCCGGCACCTGCGAGATCGACTCCAGCCGCAGCAGCCTCTCCGATTGCCCGACCGGAATGTCGACCAAGTCGAACGCCCAATTGGAGAGCGGCGGAATGTACACCGCGCCGATGCCGCAGGCGACGGCCGGGGCGATGTCGGTGCGCAGCGAGTTGCCGATCATCCACGTTCGCGAACGATCGAAGCCCATCGTCGTCAGAATGCGTTCGAGCGCTTCGGCGTTCTTATGCTGGGCGACGAAGATGCGATCCTCGAAGAACGGTCCCAGGTTCACCTTCTCCACCTTGGCCCGTTGAATTTTCTCCACGCCGCCGGTGTACAGCGAAATGAGATGTCCTTCGGACCGAAGCCGCGACAGCGTGTCCACGACATGCGGATACAGCTCGAATTCGCTGTCGTACACCGTATAGCCCAAGTCGAGCAGCCGCTGCCGTTCCTCCGGATCCGGCTCCCGACCGAATAGGTCGCTGTAATGGTCGTACGTCTCCGCGAACGATTCGGGGAACCGCTCCGCCGCGAACCCGTGGACGTGGATGCCCGCCAGATCGAGCTCGAGCTGTTTCTTCTTGATCTCTTCCTTGGTCAGCTTATGCGATGCGAACCACGTCTCGACCAAATCCGCGAATTGGTCGATGACCAAGTCGAAATATTTATTGCAATGGATGAGCGTATCATCCAAGTCGAACAGCAGGTTGAGCGTTTCCGTACGATTTCCGTTTTCCGTCATCCAAGCCAACTCCCGTCTCCTGAAGCGAACCTACTCTCTTTATCCGAAAATGCCGAGCCGCCCGATTCGCGCAGCCGCCTCGCGCAGCCGCTCTTCGTCGGTGAGCAGCCCGAGACGAACGTACCCTTCGCCGTGCTCGCCGAAGCCGATGCCCGGCGCGACGACGATATCGGCCTCGTCCAACAGCTTGTCCGCGAACGAAGCTGACGTGTAGCCCTTCGGCACCGGCAGCCAGCAGAAAAACGAGCCTTCCGGCTTCGCCGGGCGCCAGCCGATGTCCGCGAGCGCGCCGTACAGCGCGTCGCGCCGCGACTCGTACGTCGCGACGAGCGCGCGCACGGAATCCTGCGGGCCGAGCAGCGCCTCGCGCGCCGCCCACTGCACGCCGCCGAACAGGCTGCAGTAGAAATGATCCTGCAGCAGGTTGATCTGCGCAATAATTTCCTCGTTGCCGAGCGCGAAGCCGACGCGCCACCCGGCCATATTGTAAGTTTTGGACAAAGTGTAAATTTCAATACCGACGTCGATCGCGCCCGGCGTTTCGAGGAAGCTGACCGGCCGGCGGCCGTCGAAGCCGATCGCGCCGTACGCGAAATCGGACACGGCGAGGACGCCGTGCTTCGCCGCGAAATCGACCGTGTCCAGGTAGAACGAGGCGGGCGCCATCGCGGACGTCGGGTTGTTCGGGTAGTTGACGAACAGCAGCTTCGCCTTTTCCAAATTGGTCTGCGCGATAGCGTTATAATCCGGCAAGTAGCCGTTCGATTCCAGAAGCGGCATCGTCGCCATGCGGCCGCCGGCGATGGCGACGCCCGACCAGTAATCCGGGTAGCCCGGATCCGGCACGAGGGCGACGTCGCCCGGGTTCAGCATGATTTGGCTGATTTCGACGAGCCCGGCTTTGCCGCCGAACAATATCGCCACTTGTTTTTCCGGATCGAGCGTCACGCCGTAATCGAGCCGATACCGCTCGGCGACCGCTTCCTTCAGGAATGCGTACCCCGTGAACGGGGAGTATCTATGGAACTGCGGATTTTCCGCGCCTTGCTTCATCGCTTCGACGATCGTATCCGGCGTCGGACGGTCCGGGTTGCCTTGCCCGAGATTGATGACGTCGCGGCCCGCGGCCGTCGCGGCGTTCGCCTTCTTCACCAAAGACGCGAAAAATTGCTTCGGCAGCTCCGTCATGCGGGCGGCCGGTTGAAAGCGCACCTTCGAATCGTTCATCTTCCATTGCCTCCGTCTATCACGTAAATGCTATTAATCTTATCAAAAACGTCTTCCCCTGTATACCGTTCGACGTCTTGACATCGGCGGCGGGTAGCGTATGATGGGGGAAAACCATTCGAACAGTGGGGCAAAGGGGAACGAGAAACGCATGAAAGTCGCGGTCATTCAAATGGACGTGTCGATCGGAGAACCGGAACGGAATCGGGAGCGGGCGCTGGCCCGGATGGAGGAAGCCGTGAACGGCGGCGCGGAGAAACCGGACGTGCTCGTCCTGCCGGAGATGTGGAATACGGGATATTCGTTGGAAAATATAGAAGAGATCGCCGACGCGAACGGCGAACCGACGCACGCGATGATGTCCGCCTTCGCGGCGAAGCACGGCGTGAACGTCGTCGCGGGCTCGGTGGCGAACCGGACGGAAGGCGGCGTGAACAATACGATCTTCGTCTACGATCGCACGGGCGCGCGCACGTCGGAATATTCGAAGATCCATTTGTTCCGGTTGATGGAAGAAGAGAAGTATTTGAAGCAGGGCGGCGAGCTCGGCCGCCTCGTCGTCGACGGTGAAGCGGCGGGCATGATGGTTTGTTACGACATCCGCTTTCCCGAGCTGACCCGGCGCCTCGCGCTCGACGGCGCGAAGGTGCTGTTCGTGCCGGCGCAATGGCCGAAGCCGCGGCTGCATCACTGGCGCACGCTGCTGCTGGCGAGGGCGATCGAAAACCAGATGTTCGTCGTCGCGTGCAATCGAGTGGGCGTCAGCCGCGGCACCGAGTTTTTCGGTAACTCGATGATCATTTCGCCATGGGGCGACGTGCTCGCCGAAGGCGGGGAAGAGGAGACGATCCTGCGCGCGACGCTCGATCTCGCCGAAGCGGACCGCGTCCGCGGCACGATTCCGGTGTTCCAGGACCGTCGTCCCGAACTGTATTAACCGTTCGCGAGCAGCGTCGCCATGACGCGGTAATTGTCGTGGCGACGCAGCAGGAAGTCGACCTCCGCCTTCAGCCGGTCGGCATCGGCTTGCGCTTGGCGAATGTCCGCATGAAGCGGCCCGGTATACGCGCGGAACGCCGCGAGCCGGGCCGCTTCGTCGTTGTACGGCGCGGCGTCGGCCAAAGGCCACGCGGACTCGGCGTCGGCGAGCCGGCCGCGCTTTTCCGCAAGTGCGTGCTGCGCGCTGTAATACCGCATCTCGGCTTTGCGCAGCAGCTCGGGCAGCAGCTGCAATTCGTCGATGATCGTCTCCGTCAGGAGGTGGCGCGTCGTTAAGGTAGTCATCGCAATCATTCCTTCTGTTGAGGTGGACAAGAGTTATTAGGAATGTATGCGCGGGGGAGTCGACTTATGCTTGGCGCGCGCCGCGTTCGGTCGAGGTCACCTCCATCAGCGTCTCGATGAACGCTTCCGCCGCTTTCGTGAAGTAGCGGCCGCGGCGTTCGGCGATAACGAGCGTGCGGCTCGGCGTCGGATCGGTCAGCGCCTTGAAGACGGGAACGTACTTCCCCTTCTTCGAGGCGGCGATCATGTTCGGGATGAAGGCGACGCCCATGCCGGCGGCGACGAGCGACATGACCGTCTCGATGTTGCTGCTCTCGAACACGATGCGAGGCGCGAAGCCGGCTTCGGCGCAAATGTCCGACGTAATTTGGCGGAAGCCCTGTCCTTTCTTCAGCACGATGAACGCCTCGTCCGCGAGCGAACGTACCGGGATCGGCTCCGGCGCCGTCGCCAGTTCGTGCGACTGGGGCACGGCGAGGCAAATTTCTTCCGTGGCGTAGGGACGATAGTCGAGCGTCGTCTCCTCGATCGGCAGGGAGAGCAGCGCGAGGTCTACGGACCCGGACGACGTCAGCTGCTCCAGGTTGGCGCTGGTGTCTTCGACGAGCGATATTTCGATGCCGGGGTGGCGCTTCGCGAATTCGGGCAGGACGAGCGGGAGAATGTGGGAGCCGGTGATCGGGAGTGTGCCGACGACGAGCTTTCCTTTGCGCAAATTGGAAATATCGTTCATCTCGCTCCGGAGCTGCTCGACGAGGTCGAGGATGACTTGCGCTTTAGTCACGAAAATTTCGCCCGCGTGCGTCGGCTCGACGGCGTTCGTCGTCCGGTGAAACAGCGTGACGCCGAGCTCCTTCTCGAGCTTCGCGAGCTGCTGGCTTAAGGAAGGCTGCGCGATGTGAAGCTTTTCCGCGGCGCGGGAGAAGTTCTTATCATTATAGATCTGAACGGCGTAACCGAGTTGACGGAATTCCAAGGTCGGTCGACCCCCTTATAGATATTACCAATCAAATATATAGATATTATATCTTGGAACAATGACGAAAGAAATGATAGGATACGTTATAGAGGAAATTGCAATTATCGCGAAAACGGGAGAGGTGACGGGAATGGCGAAACGTACATTGTTCGAAAAAATTTGGGACAATCACGTCATTCATCAAGAAGAAGGCAAACCTAGCATCATCTATATCGATTTGCATCTCGTGCACGAAGTAACGAGCCCGCAGGCGTTCGAGGGCCTCCGCCTCGCCGGCCGGAAGGTGCGCCGTCCGGATTTGACGTTCGCGACGATGGACCACAACGTGCCGACGAAGGACCGCTTCAACATCGCGGACCCGATCTCGAAGCAGCAGGTCGACACGCTGACGAAGAACGCGCAAGATTTCGGCGTGACGCTGTATGACCTCAACTCGATCGATCAGGGCGTCGTTCACGTCATGGGGCCGGAGCTCGGCCTGACGCATCCGGGCAAGACGATCGTGTGCGGCGACTCGCATACGTCGACGCACGGCGCGTTCGGCGCGCTCGCGTTCGGCATCGGGACGTCCGAGGTCGAGCACGTGCTCGCGACGCAATGTCTGCAGCAGTCGAAGCCGAAGACGATGGAAGTGCGCGTGAACGGCAAGCTGCCGGCGGGCGTGACGGCGAAGGACTTGATCTTGGGGATTATCGCGCAGTACGGCACGGACTTCGCGACGGGCTACGTCATCGAGTACACGGGCGAAGCGATCCGCGGGTTGTCCATGGAGCAGCGCATGACGGTGTGCAACATGTCGATCGAGGGCGGCGCCCGCGCGGGCATGATCGCTCCGGACGAGACGACGTTCGAATATTTGCGCGGCCGTCAACACGTGCCTGCCGGCGCGGAATTCGACGCGGCCGTCGAGCAGTGGAAGGCGCTCGTCACGGACGAAGGCGCGTCTTACGACCGCGTCGTCGAGTTCGACGCTTCGGCGTTGATCCCGCAAGTGACGTGGGGCACGTCGCCGGGCATGGGCACGAACGTGCTCGCGTCGGTGCCGAATCCGGCGGACTTCGCGACGGAGAACGAGCGCAAAGCGGCCGAGAAGGCGCTGGAATACATGGATTTGAAGCCGGGCACGCCGATGACGGAAGTCGCGATCAACTACGTGTTCATCGGCTCCTGCACGAACGGCCGCATCGAGGACCTGCGCGCGGCGGCGAAAGTCGCTCGCGGCTACAAGGTGTCGCCGAACGTGACGGCGATCGTCGTTCCGGGCTCGGGCCGCGTCAAGATTCAAGCCGAGAAGGAAGGCTTGGACAAAGTGTTTACCGAAGCGGGCTTCGAATGGCGCGACGCCGGCTGCTCGATGTGCCTCGCGATGAACCCGGACGTCTTGTCGCCGGGCGACCGCTGCGCTTCGACGTCGAACCGTAACTTCGAAGGCCGTCAAGGCCGCGGCGGACGCACGCATCTCGTGTCGCCGGAGATGGCGGCGGCGGCTGCGATCGAAGGGCATTTCGTCGACGTGCGCGGCTGGAATTTCAAATCCGAACCGGTAACCGTGTAAGGGGGACATACGAACATGCAAGCATTCACGAAGTCTACAGGACTCGTTTGCCCGGTCGACCGCGTTAACGTCGATACGGACGCGATCATTCCGAAGCAATTCCTGAAGCGCATCGAGCGCACCGGATTCGGCCAATTTTTGTTCTTCGAATGGCGTTGGGACGAGAGCGGGAACGTGATCGAGAGCTTCCCGATGAACCAGCCGCGCTACCAAGGCGCGTCCGTTCTGATCTCCCGCGCGAACTTCGGCTGCGGCTCGTCCCGCGAGCACGCGCCGTGGGCGATCCTCGACTACGGATTCAACGTGGTCATCGCTCCGTCGTTCGCGGACATTTTCTATAACAACTGCTTCAAGAACGGCATCCTGCCGATCAAGCTGTCCGAAGAGCAAGTCGAAGACTTGTTCCAACGCACGGCGAAGCATGACGGCTATAAGCTGACGGTCGACCTCGAGAACAAGACGATCGCGGACGAGCACGGCCTGTCGATCGCGTTCGATCTCGACGAGCACCGCCGTCAGTTCTTGCTGCAAGGTCTCGACGACATCGGCCTGACGCTGCAGCACGAAGACAAGATCGCCGCGTACGAAGCGGCTCGCGCGTAATCGAATACGACGTTCTACGCGTCAGTGCAAAGCATGCGCTGTCTCCCGGATTCCGGGGGGCGGCGCTTTTTTTGTTTGTTGCTTTGGGAGCTGGTCCGAAGCCTGGGTATCCGAACGGGGCGGCTGTGCCGGGCACGGAGGAAGTTCGGCGCGAGCGCATGCAGTCCGGTTTCGTAAACACTTTATTTTTTGGAGGGGGCGGTCGTGATGGAAATGGAACGAAGTTTCGATGAAGCATATGAAGTCTGGATTCGAGAAACTTCTCGGGAGGGGCGGTCGTGATGGAGATGGAACGAAGTTTCGATGAGGCGTATGAAGTCTGGTTTCGGAAACACCTCAAGGAAAGCGCCGGGGACCGTCGGCTGCAGTTGGAACGTCGCATGTCGAAGGGGAGTCCTTATGACCACGAATGCGCGGAAACCCGGTTTTTACGGGACATTTGGTGGCCGGTTTACGGAGAGTTAGAGTCGTTGATTCCGGAGTACGAGATTGTGGACGGGTTAGGCAAATCCCGTTATCTCGATCACGCGATGATCCGATACCCGGTGTTGGCGGACCTGGAGGTTGACGGATACGCCTCCCATCAAAAAGAAGCCTCCCGTTGGAGTTTCGCCGACGACCGTCGCCGCGATGCGGGATTGCGCATGCTCGGGTGGGACGTTCTGCGGATCGCGTTCAGCGATATGCAGGCTCACCCTCTCGCGTGTCAGCAGTTGTTGAGTAGGTGGATGGATTCCATTAAGCCTAAGCCGACAATTAATCAAGAATGGAAGGAACATATCATTCAATATGCCAGGTACCATTCCCCATTCACGATAAGCGACATTATGCAATTATTGCGAACATCGGAGCATACATCTAGGAAACTGCTCAAGGAGCTACTGGCATTGCAGGTTCTCATATCCGCAGGGACGGGAGATAAGAGGGTAACGTGTTATCGTTTAAACGAACAATACCTTCAGAACCGTAAACCGCAGTTATTAAAATTTTAACAAACTAGTTTGGTTGAAAGCGCAAAAACGCGCTTTGAATGTCGGAACGGAGAGGGTCTTAGAGAGATAAGCGCGAATACGCGGTTCGCGAATACGCGGTTAGAGAGGCGGTTGGCAGGCAAAGTGTACGGGATAAGCGCGAATCCGCGCTTAAATCGGCGGTGGCGCGGGGAGCGGGCGAAATAAGCGCGAATACGAGGTTAGAGAGACGGTTGGCAGGCAAAGTGTGCGGGATAAGCGCGGATCCGCGCTTAGATCGGCGGTGGCGCGGTTGAGCGGGCGAAATAAGCGCGAATACGCGGTTAGAGAGGCGGTTGGCAGGCAAAGTGTGCGAAATAGGCGCGGATCCGCGCTTAGATTGGTGGTGGCGCGGTTGAGCGGGCGAAATAAGCGCGAATACGCGGTTAGAGAGGCGGTTGGCAGGCAAAGTGTATGGGATAAGCGCGGATCCGCGCTTAGATCGGCGGTGGCGCAGGGAATGAGCGAGATAAGCGCGAATACGCGGTTAGAGAGGCGGTTGGCAGGCAATGTGTATGTGATAAGCGCGGATCCGCGCTTAGATCGGCGGTGGCGCGGGGAGCGGGCGAAATAAGCGCGAATACGCGGTTAGAGAGGCGGTTGGCAGGCAATGTGTACAGGATAAGCGCGAATCCGGGCTTAGATCGGGCGCAGGGAATGAGCGAGATAAGCGCGAATACGCGGTTGGAGAGGCGGTTGGCAGGCAAAGTGTGCGAAATAAGCGCGGATCCGCGCTTAGATCGGCGGTGGCGCGGGGAGCGAGCGAGATAAGCGCGAATACGCGGTTAGAGAGGCGGTTGGCAGGCAATGTGTATGTGATAAGCGCGGATCCGCGCTTAGATCGGCGGTGGCGCAGGGAATGAGCGAGATAAGCGCGAATACGCGGTTAGAGAGGCGGTTGGCAGGCAATGTGTATGTGATAATCGCGGATCCGCGCTTAGATCGGCGGTGGCGCAGGGAATGAGCGAGATAAGCGCGAAAACGCGGTTAGAGAGGCGGTTGGCAGGCAATGTGTATGTGATAATCGCGGATCCGCGCTTAGATTGGTGGTGGCGCGGTTGAGCGGGCGAAATAAGCGCGAATACGCGGTTGGAGAGGCGGTTGGCAGGCAAAGTGTACGGGATAAGCGCGGATCCGGGCTTAGATCGGCGGTGGCGCGGGGAGCGAGCGAGATAAGCGCGAATACGCGGTTGGAGAGGCGGTTGGCAGGCAAAGTGTGCGAAATAAGCGCGGATCCGCGCTTAGATCGGCGGTGGCGCAGGGAATGAGCGAGATAAGCGAATACGCGGTTAAAAGTGGAGCACAGCCTCACAAACCCGCGGGCGTTACTCCCGCGGGCCGGCCAGGCCGTGCATCAAGAAGTCGATCGTGCGCTCCGTCTCCGCATCTTCGTCCCACGGGTAGTCCGGCAGCAAGATATGCCGGACGAACAAAAACCCGACGGCCGACGTGACCGTCAGCCGTATGACCGCGTCGGACGGGAAGTCCGCGCGCAAAGCGCCTTCGGCTTGGAATCGCTCCACCGTTCGGCGGATCCGGGGCAGGACGCCCTCGACAACCAAGTCCTTATAAGGCTCCCGCAGCTCCGGGTGAAACGGGATCTCCTGCAGCAAAATTCGCAGCGCCGGCAGATGCTTCCGCGCGAAGTCGGAGCGGTTGCGGATGACCGCACGCAGAAAGCTCTCGTAGTTCGGGTACGGCGCCTCCAACACTTTAAAGAAATCCTTGAGCACCAGAGGGGCGACGAGTTTGGCGACGAGGGGAGAGACGATCGAAAACAACAATTCCTTCTTCGTCTTATAATGACGGAAGATCGTGCCTTCGGCGACGCCCGCCTTCGTAGCGATTTCGCTCGTGGAGGCGGCGGAGTACCCTTTCTCGGCGAAGATTTCGATCGCGGCGTTCACGATTCTCGCCTGCTTATCCGTCATCTTCGGGCGGTCGTCCTCCGCCGCCCGAAGCAGCTCCTCGAGCCAACGCTCCTGAGCGCGTCGTTCCGCATCGTCCTTTTCCGGCCGATCCATCTCTATCCCTCCTCCCCGCGAAAGTTACGTCTTGCGATATTTCCGAAGCGCCAGGGCGTTCGCGGCCATGAAGACGAACGCGAAGCCGACCAGCGCGGATACGTCGACGGCGATGTCGCTCCAGCCGCCGCCGCGCACCATTACCTCGCGGAGCGCATCCGCGCCGTAAGTCAACGGAATGACGTGCGAGATCCACCGGAGCGCCGGATGGATCGTCTCGAGCGGGAACAGCCCGCAGAAGAAAATTTGCGGCACGATGACGATCGGAATGAATTGGATCATCTGGAATTCATTCGCCGCGTACGTCGACAGGAACACGCCGAGCGTCAGCGCGGCAAGCGCCAGCAAGGCGGTGATCAGCAGCACGTACCCGAACGATCCGACCAAAACCATATCCAGTATATCAACGGCGAACCATGCGATCAATCCGGCTTGAAGCAGCGTGAAGACGCCGAAGCCGAGCACGTAGCCGAGCACGATCTCGCCGCGGCGAAGCGGGGAGACGAGCAGCCGCTCGAGCGTGCCGCCGGTGCGTTCCCGCAGGAACGCGATGCCCGCGATCAAGAAGACGAAGAAGAACGCGAAGACGCCGATCAAGACGGGTCCGAACCAGTCGAACGGGACCGACGAAGCAGATCCGTAAACGTATTCCACCTCAGGGGAAAAGGAAGCCCCCGAAGCGCCGGCGCCGCCCAACGCTTCGCCGATCAACAGCAGCGCGGCCCGGCTCTTGGACGGATCGCTGCCCTCGAGCGTGACGCGCGGGCTCCCGCCGGCGAACGAGAGCGCGGCGTCGACCTCGCCCGCGGCGAGCGCCTTCGCCGCTTCAGCCGCGACCGCTGTCGCGACAGCCGCGCCGGCGACTTCGAGCCGCTCCGTTACGGAGGTCGGCGCGTCGACGACGAGCAGCGAAGGCTCGTAAGGATCGCCGTCGAAGACGAGCGACATGAGCGTGAGAATGACGAGCGGCGCGACGAACATCAAGGCGAGCGTTCGCTTGTCGTGGAGGAACTGGCGGAAAATGCGCAAGACCAATGCGGCGACGCGGCTCATACGACGGCCCTCCCGTACGCGAGGAACGCTTCCTCGATCGTGGAGGCGCCGGAAGAGGCTTTCAGCTCCGCCGGCGTGCCGACGGCGATGAGCGCGCCGTCGCGCATCAGGGCGAGCGTATCGCAATGCTCCGCTTCGTCCATGACGTGGGTGGTCACCAAGATGGAGGTGCCGTCCGCGCGAATGCGCTCCAGCTCCGCCCAAATCTCGCGCCGAAGCAGCGGATCGATGCCGACCGTCGGCTCGTCGAGCAGCAGGACGGCGGGCTCGTGCAGCAGGGCGACGGCGAGGGAGAGGCGGCGTTTCATGCCGCCGGAGTAGCGGGACACCCGCTTGCCCCGGTCGGCGGACAGTCCGACGAGCTCCAAGACGGCGTCCGAGCGCCGCTTCTTCGCCGCGCCGCGAAGACCGTAGAGCGAAGCGAAGAAGTCGAGATTTTCCCCGCCGGTCAAATCGGAGTAGAGTGCGTCCGATTGAGCCATGTAACCGATGCGGGTTTGGAGCGACAGCTTCGGCATGCGTTCGCCGAGCAGCTCGACGACGCCGGAGGTCGGGCTTTCGATGCCGGCGATCATCTTCACGACGGTCGTCTTGCCGGCGCCGGACGGGCCTAGCAAGCCGAAGATGCGTCCGGGCGGGACGTCGAACGAGACGTCGCGGACGATGGCGCGGTCGCCGAACGTCTTGCCGACCCGCGACAGTCGAATGACGGAATCCATCCAATCCACTCCTTGAAAGAAAATGAGTAATTACTCACTCATATCATACGCGCTTAATCCGAATTTGAGAAGTGAGTAATCACTCATTTTTGTCGAAAAAGATTGAATCGTCGTTTCGACCGAAACTAGCAACTTTTGCTATTCTCGTGCGTCTATTAAGTATCTTAGTGTCGGACGCTCTATTTTTATGTTCTTTTTTGGCGGTTTTTGATAGACTTAACATGGTTGCTAGATTCGGAGGGACTTATGAAGAACGGATGGAGAACCCTGGCTTGGACGGCCGGAGGAGTGCTGGCGGCGGCGATTTGGCTGCAGGCGGCGCCGGGGTCGGCGCTGGCCGCCGCAACGACGGCAACGCTCTACGTTGACGGCGAAGAACGCGACTGGTCGGCCCGATCCATCGACGGCGCGGCCTACTTATCGCTCGAGGCGATCGCCGGGTTGGGCGGCGCCGCGAAGGCGGAGCAAGACGGGAAGACGTATACGATAACGGCCGGCCGGAAGGAAGTCCGCTTCACGCTCGGAGAGAAGCAGCGCTTCGTCGACGGCGCGCCCGCGACGGGAGACGCGACCGCCCGCAGCGAAGAGGGAACGGTGTACGTTCCGGCGGCTTGGTTGACGGATACGCTCGGAGTGAAGGTCGTTAAGGATCGCTTCACCGATTCCGTGTACGTATTTCGGCTTCAGGCGGGAGCGAAGCCCATCGCGACGATTCCGACGCCGCCGAAGGAGAACGAAGCGGTCGTCTCGACGCCGCCGACTTCGGCGGATCCTGGGAAGCCGTCGACCGGCTCGTCCGGCTCGCCCGTGACGGTATCGGAAGCGCAACCGGTGTTCCAAGGGCTGACGCTGGACGGGGACGCGCTTCATATCGAGGCGACGGGCGAAGTGAAGCCGACCGTATTCGTGCTCAAGTCGCCGGAGCGCATCGTCGTCGACTTGCCGAACGCGACGCTGGAACGCGGTCCCGACGGCAGCGCGAGCGGCACGCTCGCCATAGACGCGAACCATCCGTATATCGCGGGCATCCGGTATTCGCTGTTCGCGACGGAGCCGTCCACGGTGCGGATCGTCGTCGATTTGAAGGCGCCTAAGCCTTATTCGCTTCGGACCGCGGCGGACGGATCGGGAGCCGTGCTTCACTTCACCGAAGCGAAGCCGGTCAAAGTCATGATCGACGCCGGCCACGGCGGCAACGATCCGGGCGCGATTTCGCGCACGGGGAAATACGAGAAGGACTTGACGTTATCCGTCACGCAGAAGGTGCTGGATCGGCTCAAGAACGAGAAGCTCGTCGAGCCGTTCTCGATCCGCGAGGACGATACATACTTGTCTCCCGCAGAGCGAGCGAAAGTCGCCAACGCGGCGGGAGTCGACCTATTCATCTCCATTCACGCCAACACCGCCTCCTCGGCGACCGTGAAAGGGACGGAAACGTACTACTGGAACGACAACAGCGTCGAGTTCGCGAAACAAATTCACGATTCGATTCTGCAGGCCGTCGGTTCGGCCGACCGCAAGGTGAAGCAAGAACGCTTCGTCGTCGTTCGCGAGACGACGATGCCGGCCGCGCTGCTGGAGCTCGGCTTCATTACGAACGCCGACGACGAAGCCAAGCTGTACAACGACGCGGTTCAAGACCGGATCGCGGACGCCATCGTCGCTTCGATCAAAGCTTATTTTCGCATTCAATAAAGACTACTCGGGAGGAATCGCTCCATGAATCATAAAGTACGTAAGCCGTTCGCGGTCCTGACGACCGCCGCTCTGACCGCCTCGCTCTTGCTCGGCACGGGCGCGACCGCGTTCGCGGCCGAGACGACGACCACGACCGCGTCATCGACGACGGGCGTGAAGCTGACGTTCCCCGACATCGTGTCGACCCATTGGGCGAAGAGCCATGTCGCCAAGCTGGCGTCCGCCGGCATCGTGAAGGGGTATACCGACGGCGGGTTCCGTCCGAGCCAGGACGTCACGCAACAGGAAGCGATCGTTATGGTGATCCGGATGGTCGGGCTCGAAGAGGAAGCGCTCGCCGGTTCCGGAGACATCGTCACCGGCTTCCAGGAGGACGCCTTCTTCACGAAGTACGTCGTGAAGGCGCTCGAGGAACGCATTATCGACATGAGCGAAGAGACGGCCGCCGCGGCGACGGGCACGACGCCATGGGGCAAGCGTCCGGCGACGCGGGAATGGGTGTCGAAGCTGATCGTCCGCGCGTTGGGCGAACAGCCGGCAAGCGGTGCGCTCGGCTTCGCGGACGCGAGCGACGTGTCCGCCGGCGCCGCGGGCTATGTCGCGAAGTCGCAGGAGCTCGAGCTCGTCACCGGCTTTACGGACAATACGTTCAAGCCGAAGGACGCCGTCACGCGGGCGCAGATCGCCACGATCCTGTCCCGCGCGGATAAGTACATCCCGGACGACGAATCGAAGTATACGAGCGGCCTCGTGTCGAGCCTTAGCGGCTCGTCGCTCGTCCTGCAGCCCGCTGGCGGCGGAGCCGCACGCACGTTCGGCCTGAACGCGGAGACGCTCGTCTTCGACGCCGAGGGCGGATCGCTCGATCGGAGCGCGCTGACGAGCTTGACGCCGATTCGCGTCATTCATCAAGGCGGCCAAGCCTATTATATCGAAGTGACGGGCGGCGCGGTCGAGCTCGAGTCGATCGACGGCGAGCTCGAAGCGCTCGACATCGCCTCTAGCTCGCTCGTATTGCGACGCTCGAACGGGTCGTTGGAACAGTACGATCTTACCTCGACCGTCACGGTGACGAATGCAGGCGGAACGGGGTTATCCTTGTCGCAGCTGACCAAGGGCAGCGAAATTCGATTGCAGCGGATGGCGGGTACGACCGAAGTGTCCGCGATCGTCTTGATCGAAGAGGCGTTCAACGCGAAGGGCACGGGAATCGTCCAGACGGTGAACGCGGCGGCTCGCACGGTGACGTTCACGGACGACAAGGGATCGATCGTAACGTATCCGCTCGTCGACGGCGCGACGTTGACGGTGAAGGGACAGCCGTTGTCCGATCTGAGCGGCATTCAGTCCGGGGATACGATCGCTTACGAGATCGAAGACAGCGAGATCGTGTCCGTCGACATTACGGTGCAGAAGTACGTCACGAAGACCGGCGACTTCCAAGTCATCGCCGGCGATACGATCACGATCAAGGTGAACAGTACGACGCCGGAAGCGTTCATCGTGAGACCGAACGCCGCCGTCAGCATCGATGGGTTGACCAATCCGACGATCGGCGATTTGCAGGTCGGCGATGTCGTGCAGCTGCGCCTCTCGGGCGCTACGAATCAAGTGGATCAAATTACGGTAACGAACCGCAACGTGACCAAGCTGCAAAACGTCACGATCGATACGCTGCAAGCCGAGTACATGATCGTCAGGGATTCGAAGAACGCCGTGCATTTCTATAAAATCACGGACCGTTCCATGTTCGTGCTCGACGGTACGGCGATGACGGATCAAATGTTTAAGACGTACGTCGCCGCAGGCCGCAAAGTGGATCTGAGCGTAACGTCCGACCAACTCGTACGTCTCGACGTCGTTACGAAGGTGAGCGGTACGGTGACGGCCGTGAACGCGACGGCGCGCACGATCACCGTCTCGACCGCGGACAACGCATCGACGACGCTGCCGTACGCGCAGTACACCGTCGTCGAGGTGCCGCTTCAATCGAGCGCCGGCTTCGCGGACGTCGCCGTGGGCGCGAAGGTCCATCTGTCCATGGGATATAACACGAACGAAGTGCAGATGATCCAAGTCGAGAAGTCGTTCGTATATACTCTGAACTCCGTTACGGCGGCGACCCGGACGGTATCCGCGAAAGACGCGAAAGGCTCGTCCGTCTCGCTGGCGTTGGACAGCGAAGCCAAGGTGCTCGGCCGCGACGGTCAACCGGCGGCGCTGGCGTCCCTGACGATCGGTCAGCCGATCGTCGTCAATTACGCGGGGCGCAGAGTCGTGTCAGTCCAAGAGCCGGCCGCGGTCGTCGGCAAGGTGTCGACGCTGGATACGACGGCCGGGAAGCTGTCCGTCACCGACTACAACGGCAACGTGAAAAACTACAGCTTAACCGGCGGCATCTCGGTCCAAAAAGGGACGACCGTCTCGACGAGCGCTTCGTCGCTGATGTTGAACGATCGCGTGTCGCTCATCGTCGATGCGCAAGGAAAGCCTTACGTATACGTCGCGCAAGCGGAGACGCGGAAGTTCAGCGGCTACGACGCGGCGAAGAACGAGGTTTCCTTCAAGATCGCGAAGGTCGGCGACCAGAGCAAATATACGGCGGAGGCGAACGTCAAAGTCACTACGGCCGCCGGCGCCGCGATGACGATGAACCAATTGAAGGAGAACGACACCATCGTCGTATACTTGATGAACGGCAAGATCGTCGAGCTCGTGAAGCAGTAACGAGCTCGCGGAGGGAGCCTCCGGGGCGAGACGAGACGTCTCGCCCTCGTTTTTTGTCCAAAAAAGTTCGCAATGTGACGTCGAATCGCACCCTTTTCCCATTGAAAAACGTTGGGCGGTTCGCTACACTAGAGTACGCTACGAAAAAACGACGAATTTCGAGGATACATACGCGAGAAGGAGGACGAACGGATGAACAAGGCGCAGGTTCGCGAGGCGCTCGACATCGTCGCCGGCATGTTCCCGGACGCGCATTGCGAGCTCGTGCATTCGAATCCGTTCGAATTGACGATCGCGGTGCTGCTCTCCGCGCAGTGCACGGACGAGACGGTCAACAAGGTGACGGCCGACTTGTTCCGGAAGTATCGGACGCCGGAGGATTACTTGGCCGTATCGCTGGAGGAGCTCGAGAACGACATTAAGCGGATCGGGTTGTACCGAAACAAGGCGAAGCATATCCGATCGCTCTGCAGGCTGCTCCTCGACGAATACGGCGGCGACATTCCGGAGGCGCACGAAGAGCTCGTGAAGCTGCCCGGCGTCGGAAGGAAGACGGCGAACGTCGTCGTCTCGACCGCCTTCGGGGTGCCGGCGATCGCCGTGGACACGCACGTCGAGCGGGTGTCGAAGCGGCTCGGCATCGCGGGCTGGGACGATTCGGTGCTAGAGGTCGAGAAGAAGCTGATGAGCAAGGTGCCGAAGGACGAATGGACCGCGACGCATCATCGGCTCATCTTCCTGGGAAGGTACCATTGCAAGGCGCAGCAGCCGAAATGCGAAGGCTGTCCGCTGCTTTCCTTGTGCCGAGAAGGGAAGAAACGTATGAAAACGCCGAAAACTAGAAAGACTGTAAAACATATAGAAGCATGACGCCGAACAGACGCGCGTCGGAGAAGCAGAAGGGTGAGAGAAACATATGAAATGCATTTCCGTATACACGAAGAATTTCGAGCAATTTTCGGATATTTACGATAAAGTGCTTAGCACGAAGCTGAAGGAAGACGAGGAGACCGTCGTCGAAGGGGTGACGGTGACCGAGTCCGGCGCGGTGCCGGAGCATTACATCGACCGCATGCGGGCGAAGCGCGACGTCGTCGTCATGAAAGAGAAGGGACGCGACATTACGATTCTTCAGCATGGCGAAGTGTTCGAGATTTTGGTCCCGGAAGAACATGATTTGAAAGTCACCTCGGTCTAACTTCGGTAGATGCGAGTCGCGTCGACGCCCGTCCCGGCCTTTCGCCCGGGAGGGGCGTCTTTTTTTCGTTCGCGAGGCCGCGGTTACAGGGCGCGGGGGATTGTTGTATAATGACAGAGTTGCACGTATAAAGAACGGTATCGGGTTAGGAGAGACACGGAGCATGATCGCGGAGAAGAGAAACCGGGTGATCGAAGAGCTGGAGGCGCTCGGAAGCGCCCTTCGGGAGCAGGGGGACGCGGCGCTGGCGGAGAAGGCCGACGCGCTCGCGGCGAAGGGGAGAAAGAGCGAGATTTATTTTGCGTTTTGCGGGCATTTTTCCGCGGGGAAGTCGAGTCTGATCAATCATCTGTGCGGCGCGCGGCTGCTGCCGTCGAGCCCGATTCCGACGAGCGCCAACATCGTGGCGATTCGCAGCGGCGCGACGTCCGAGGCGGTGCTGCGGTATCGGGACGGGCGCGAAGCGCGTGTCCGCATCGAGGAAGCGTCCAAGTACGCGAAAGCCGGCGAGGAGGTGCGGTCGGTCGAGCTGCGGCATCCGATACCGATGCTCGGGGACGGCGGCGTGCTGCTCGATACGCCCGGCGTCGATTCGACCGACGACCTGCACCGACAATCGACGGAATCGGCGCTGCATCTCGCGGACGTCGTGTTCTACGTGATGGACTACAACCATGTCTTGTCCGAGATGAATATGGACTTCGCGAAGCGGTTGTCCGAGATGGGCAAGCCGCTCGTGCTCGTCGTGAACCAGATCGACAAGCATCGCGAGGAGGAGGTGCCGTTCGCCTCGTTCCAGGAGGGCGTCGAGAACGCGTTCCGTTCCTGGGGCGTGAAGCCGGCGGCGTGCCTCTATACGACGCTGATGGCGCCGGATCATCCGAAGAACGAGACGAACCGGCTGCGCGCGCTGCTCGGCGCCTTGGTCGAGGGCGGGCCCGAGCTGGCGCTCGCCGGTCTCGCGGCCGCGGGGACGGAGCTCGCGGAGGAAGGCGCCCGCGCCGTCCGGTCGCGCCAGGAGGACCGCCGCGCCGAGCTGGAGCGGCTCGCGGCCGGCGAGGATCGGGACGCCGCCGAGCGATACGAGGCGCTGCGCGCGGAGCTTGAGGCGAGGGCGACGGTGCGGGAGCGGCTGACGGACCGGCTGCGCGCGGAAGCGACGTCGATCGCGGACAACGCGAACATTACGCCCGCGACGACGCGGGACGCGGCGCTCGCGTTCCTGGAGAGCCGGCAGCCGGGCTTCCGAGTCGGGCTGCTGTTCGCCGCCGCGAAGACGGAGGAAGAGCGCCGGCGGCGGCTCGAGGCGTTCCGCGCGGAGTTCGCGGAGCATGTGAAGGTGCGGCTCGTCTGGCACGTCCGCGACACCGTACGGAAGGCCGGGCTCGAGCTGGGCCTCGGCGATGCCGAGGTGACCGCGGCCGTCGAGACGGTGGACGTCGAGGTGACGCCCGAATGGCTGATCGCCATGGTTCGTCCCGGCGCCGTCGCCTCCGGCGAGTACACGCTCAACTACGCGAAGGAGATCGCCGCCGAGGCGCGGCTGACGGCAAGGCGCGCGGCGGTCGCCGCGGCGGAGGCGCTCGCGGACGCGGCCGAAGCGATGTACGCGTTGGACGGCGAGGCGCTCGCCGCGGAGGCGGAGACGCTCGAGGCGGCGCTGTCGCATCGGCGGGCGCTCGAGGCGCTGGACGCCGAGGAAGCGGCAGCGCGGGCGCGCCTGCTCGCGCTGCTGCCGACGGCCGCCGAGACGGCGCGCGCGGGGGCGACGCTGCCCGACGCGCGCAAGCTGCCGAACGCGGCGCCCGAGGCTGCGGCGGACGGCGCGCATGCGCATCCGCTGGCGCCGACCAAGGCCGCCGCGCTGAACCTGTCGCAGGCGGCGTCCGGGCAGCCTCGCGATGCGGCCGGCGGCGTCGCGACGGCCGCGCCGCCGCGCGCCGAGCTGCGCGCGCGCTTCGAGGAGGGCGCCGCCCTCCTCGAGGAGGCGAGCGCCCTCGCGGCCAAGCTGCCGGCGCTCGCCGGCGCGTCGGAGGCGCTGCGAGAGAAGGCGCAGCGTCTCCGGGACCGCCGCTTCACGGCGGCGCTGTTCGGCGCGTTCAGCGCGGGCAAGTCGTCGTTCGCCAACGCGCTGCTCGGCGACGCGGCGCTGCCGGTGTCGCCGAATCCGACGACGGCCGCGATCAACACGGTCGTGCCGCCGACGTCGGAGTGGCCGCACAACACGGCGCGCGTCACGATGAAGACGCGCGAGGCGGTGCTGGACGGCGTCCGGCATTCGCTCGCCGCGCTCGGCGTCGCGACGCCTTCCGGCGCTCTCGAGCCCGCCGAGCTGCCGAAGCGCATCGCGTCGCTCGAGAAGCGCGTCGACGACGTGCCGCCCGGCGGCAAGCCGCACCTCGCGTTCCTGCGCGCCGTCGCGAGCGGCTGGAGCGACGCCGAGCCGCACCTCGGCACGGACGTCCGCGCCGATCGCGACCTCTTCCGCGCCTACGTGGCGGAGGAGCGCAAGTCGGCGTTCGTCGAACGGATCGAGCTCTATTACGACTCGCCGCTCGCGCGCCAAGGCGTCACGCTCGTCGACACGCCGGGAGCCGACTCGATCAACGCGCGCCATACCGGCGTCGCGTTCAACTACATGAAGAACGCCGACGCGATCTTCTTCGTGACCTACTACAACCACGCGTTCTCTCGCGCGGACCGGCAGTTCCTCGAACAGCTCGGCCGCGTGAAGGACGCGTTCGAGCTCGATAAGATGTTCTTCGTCGTGAACGCCGCCGACCTCGCCTCGAGCGAGGCGGAGCTGCAGGACGTGCTAGAGCACGTCAAGGGAAACCTCGCCGCCTTCGGCGTGCGCCATCCGCGGTTGTTCCCCGTCTCCTCGCTCCAGGCGCTTGAAGCGAAGCGAGCCGGCGACGAGAACGCGGCGGCCATGTCCGGCATCGCCGCGTTCGAGGAACGGTTCGACCGCTTCGCGTCGACGGAGCTGGCGGGGCTCGCTTACCGCGCCGCGGGGGCGGAGCTGTCCCGCGCGGTGCATCTCGCGGCGACGGCGCTGCAGGGCGCCAGAGCGGGCGAGACGGAGCGTCGTCAAGCGATGGAGCGGCTCGCGGCGAGCGAGTCGCAGGCGCGGGAGACGGCGCGCGCGTTCGATATCGACGCGATCCGCGCCGAGGTCGTCAAGGAAGCGGGCGAGCAGCTGTATTACGTCAAGCAGCGGTTCCAGCACCGATTCGGAGAATGGTATGCCGCGTCGTTCAATCCTTCGACGCTGCGCGAGGACCGCGGCGACGTCAAGACGTCGCTCGCGTTCGCTTGGCGCGATCTCGTACAGTACCTGCAGACGGAGCTGGTCAACGAAGCGCTCGCGGTGTCGCTGCGGCTCGAGCGGTTCCTGAAGCAAGCGATCGAGGCGTCCGTCGGCCGCTGCAACGAGCGGATCGCCAAAGTCGCTGAAGCGTACGAGCCTCCGGCGTGGGAAGAGCCGGAATTCCGTACGCCCGAGATCGAATCGGTCTGGGAAGGGGAGGCGCCCGACGCGAAGCTGCTGTCGTCGCAATACCGGAGCGCGAAGCATTTCTTCGCGGGCGAAGGCCGGAAGGCGCTTCGAGAAGCGCTCGAGAAGCGTTGGCAGTCGAACGTAAGCGAAGCGGTCGACCGATTGGGCGAGACGTTCGCGGCGTGGATGGAAGACGAGCTGCGACGCGTCGGCGGGGAGATCGAGAGCAAGCTCGAATCGGCGCTCTCGCAATCGTTCGAAAGCGCGAGATCCGCTTGGGAGCGGCCGCTCGACCCGGCGGACGCGGAGCGGACATGGACGCGGTTGCGATCGCTTCGGGACGCCTTCGACGCGACTTCGCGCAAGGGGCAGTAATGTCGCTTGAAAACCGAAGATTTCAATGAATGATTCCCATTGTGTGAACATTTCGTGGAAATAAGGGAAAATAACCTGATTTATGCCGATTTCCCCTTTTTGAATGTTCCCCCCTACGGTGCTACACTGCATAAAGATTACAAAACCGATAGGGAAAAGCTCGCGCGACAAAGCGAGCGAGAGGGGAACCGGCATGGAAGTATTTAAACAGCTCCGAAGTTTTTATTGGCCCGGGAAGTTGAAGTATCTGATTTTCGCATCGATTCTCTGTTTGGCGGTTTCGACGGCGCTTGGTCTAGTGTACCCTTACATGCTGAAGCATCTGGTCGATGAGATCATCATGAAGGGGAACTACGGTCAGGTGCCGTTCGTTGCCTCTACCGTGCTCGTCGTCGTCGCGATCAAGGCGGGATTTCAATTTCTGCACGGTCTCGCGGGCGGCAGACTCGGCAACCAAGTCGCCTACAATCTCAGAAAATCATTGTACGAGAAGCTTCAGTACTTATCGTTCCAATATTACGACAAGGCGCGGACGGGCGACCTGATGTCGAGGCTCACGGGCGACCTCGACGGCATCCGGCAATTCATCGGCTTCGGTTTCCCTCAATTTTTGAACGTATTCCTAATGGTCGGCTTCGGTTCGATCATGATGGCGGCGTTGAACTGGAAGCTGATGCTGATCACGCTCGTCACGATGCCGTTCCTCGTGTTTACGGCGTTCCGGTTCGAGTCGAAGATTCACCCGGCGTTCCGGGAAATCCGCAAGTCCATGAGCGATCTGACGACGGCGGTCCAGGAAAACATTACGGGCGTCCGCACGGTCAAGTCGTTCGCTCGAGAGTCGCACGAGGTCGAGAAGTTCTCGGTGCGCAACGATCAATTCCGAGAAAATCTGACCGGCTCCGCGTTCATCTGGGCTCGCTACTTCCCGGTCATGGAAGTGTTCGCGAACCTGAGCATCGTCATCCTGCTGGCGACCGGGGGCACGTTCGTCCTGCGGGGCGAGATGACGACCGGCGAGCTGCTCGCGTTCTTCTCGCTCATATGGTACATCATCGGTCCGATGTGGGGACTCGGCTTCCACATCAACAATTACACGCAGTCGAAGGCGTCCGGCGAACGCGTGCTGGAAATCTTGAACCAATACATTCATGTCAAGAACAACCCGAACGCCGTCCCGGTGGACGACGCTCGCTCCGAGGGTCACGTCCAGTTTGAAAACGTCACCTTCGCTTATCCGGAAAACGCTCCCGCGCTCGTCGACTTCTCCGTCGACGCGAAGCCGGGCTCCGTCATCGGCCTGCTCGGACCGACCGGCTCCGGCAAGTCGACGGTGTTCCAGCTGCTGATGCGGGCGTACAACGTCAAAGACGGACGCATCCTGCTCGACGGGAAAGACATCAAGGAGCTGGAGCTCGAAAGCCTGCGTCAGCAGATCGCGATCGTCTTCCAGGAGACGTTCCTGTTCTCCTCGACGATCCGCAACAACATCGCGTACGGCCAGCGGGACATCTCGATGGAACGCATCGTCGAAGCGGCGAAGCTGGCGCAAGCGCACGACTTCATCATGGAGCTGCCGCTCGGCTACGACACGATCGTCGGCGAGCGCGGCATGGGTCTCTCCGGCGGGCAGAAGCAGCGCATCGCGATCGCGCGCGCGATCCTGGAAAATCCGAAGGTGCTGCTGCTCGACGACGCGACGAGCGCCGTCGACATGGAGACGGAACACGTCATCCAGCAAGGCCTGCGGCAAGTGATGAACGGACGAACGACGTTCGTCGTCGCGCATCGGATCTCTTCGCTCAAGCACGCGGACGAAATCATCGTGCTCGACGAAGGACGCATCGTGCAGCGGGGAACGCACCAAGAGCTGTTAGCGCAGCCGGGACGTTACCGCGAAACGTATAACATCCAATACTCCGATCACCCCGACCTCGCGGCGACACGGATGGAACAACGAGGAGTGGCACACGGATGACGACCGAACGGCAAGAGAAAAGAACGCAGGCGCAAGCGGCCGAAGCCGCCGAACGGAAGAAGGCGGAACGCTTCGTCTACCAAGACGACGAAGTGATGGAGAAGCCGTTCGACTGGGCGCAGTTTTCCCGATTGGCGGCGTATATCAGACCTTATGCGAAGCAGCTGCTGCCGGTCATCATCGTCGCGATGGTGCTCGGGACGATCACGAAGCTGCTCGTGCCGCTGCTGCTCGGCTATGCGATCGACGAGGTCGGGCCGGAGGGCGGCAAGAACGCGGCGACGCTGTGGACGTACTGCGCGGCGATCGCCGGATTGTTCCTCGTGCAATGGGGGGCGGGCTTCTTCCGCATCCGGTTCACGAACATTATCGGGCAGCGGGTCATCTTCGACCTGCGCGCCCATCTGTTCAAGCATATTCAGAAGCTGAGCTTCCGGTTCTTCGATAAGCGTCCCGCGGGCTCGATTCTGGTGCGCATTACGAACGACGTCAATTCGCTGCAGGAACTGTTCACGAACGGGGTCGTCAACCTGCTCATCGACTGCGTCCAGCTCGTCGGCATCATCGCGATCTTGCTGACGCTGAACGTGAAGCTCGGCCTCGCGATCATGATCACGGTGCCGATCATGTTCGTGCTCTCGACGTCGCTGCGCAAGCGCATCCGCCGGGTATGGCAGGACGTGCGGCAGAAGCAGTCGCGCATTAACTCTCACTTGAACGAGAGCATTCAAGGCATTAAGGTCACGCAAGCGTACACGCAGGAAAAGGATAACATGGCGTTCTTCGACACGATGAACACGAGCAACCGGAAGGCGTGGGATCTCGCCTCCTTGATGAACCAAGCGTTCAACCCGCTGATCGAAGTGACGGCCGGCGTCGGCTCGTTCATCTTGTTTTTCTACGGCGCGTATTTGATCCAGCAAGGCGAGCTGTCGATCGGGATGCTGCTCGCGTTCGCCACGTACGTCGGCAACTTCTGGGAGCCGATCAACCGGCTCGGACAGATGTATTCGCAGCTGCTCATCGCCATGGCTTCGTCCGAACGCATCTTCGAGTTCATCGACGAGGAACCGACGGTCGCGGAGAAGCGGGAAGCGAAGGAGCTGCAGTCGATCAAGGGCGACATCTCGTTCCGCGACGTCGTGTTCGAATACGAGAAAAACCGACCGGCGCTGAAGGGCGTCAGCTTGGAAGTGAAGGCGGGGCAGACGATCGCGCTCGTCGGCCATACCGGCTCCGGCAAGAGCACGTTCATTAACCTGCTCTGCCGCTTCTACGATCCGGTCGGCGGCCAGGTAGCCATCGACGGCACCGACATCCGCGACGTCACGATCCAGAGCCTTCGTTCGCAGGTCGGCATCGTGCTGCAGGATACGTTCATCTTCTCGGGCACGATTCGGGATAACATCCGATTCGGCAAGCTGGACGCGACGAACGCGGAGATCGAGGAAGCCGCGAAGGCGGTCGGCGCGCACGAGTTCATCGTGAACCTGCCGAACGGGTACGATACCCAAGTCGAAGAGCGCGGCAACGTGCTGTCGATGGGGCAGCGGCAGCTGCTGTCGTTCGCGCGGGCGCTGCTCGCGGACCCGAGAGTGCTCATCCTCGACGAGGCGACGGCGAGCATCGATACGGAAACCGAAGCGAAAATCCAAGAAGCCTTGAAGAAGCTGCTGCACGGCCGGACGTCGTTCATTATCGCGCACCGGCTGTCCACGATCCGGAACGCCGATCAGATCGTCGTGCTGGATCACGGCAGCATCGTCGAGCAAGGCGATCACGACGAACTGATGCGGCTGCAAGGGTATTATTACGGCCTGATCGAAGCGCAATATCGGTTTTTGGAAGAAGTCAGCTAGTTCCCGAGAAGCACGGGCCCGGCGCGCAAGCGGCCGGGTCCCTTTTTGTCTTGGGGGAGCAGTGGTAAAATGGGGCAAACGAAAGCATAAAGGGGAAGAGGCATGAGTACGCTGAATCGCATAAACAGACTTCAAAGCATGCTCCGGGAGCAGCGTCTCGACGGCTTCGTCGCGACGCACCCGATCGATATTTTCTACTTGACGGGCACGATGCAAAGCGGGTTTCTCGTCGTTCCGGCGGCGGGAGAAGCCGTCTTCTACGTGCGGCGCAGCGTCGCGCGCGCGGCGGAGGAGTCGACGTCCGCGCGGGTCGAGCCGCTCGGCAGTCTGAAGACGTGGAAGGAGCGCGTCGCGGCGAATACGCCGGCGCTCGCCGGCGCTTGCGCGCTCGCCGCCGCCTTCGACACGCTCGTCGTGGACGGACTCGAGCGGTTGAAGGCGGCGCTGCCGCAGGCGTCTTGGACGAACGGCGCGTCGATCGTGCGCACGCTGCGCATGGCGAAGGACGAGGCGGAGCTGAGCTGCATTCGACGCGCGGCGAAACTCGTCGACGAGGCGCTCGCGGAGGCGGTGCCGAAGCTCGTCCCCGGCATGCGGGAGATCGAGCTGCTCGCCGAGATCGAATACGCGCTGCGCCGGCGCGGTCATCTCGGCCTCATGCGCGTGCGCGCGGCGGGCTCCGAGCTCGTGACGGGCATCGCGGCGAGCGGCGCCGCGGTGGCGAAGCCGTCGGCGTTCGACGGTCCGGCGGGCGGCGAAGGGCTGCACCCCGCCTTCTCGAAAGGCGCGGGCTGGAGCCGGATCGAGCCGGGCGAGCCGATTCTGCTCGACATCGGCTGCAACGTCGACGGCTACGTCATCGACCAGACGCGCACGGCGGTCATCGGCGAGCTGCCGGCCGACCTCCTCGCCGCATACGAGGCGTCGGAGACGATCCTGCGCGCGATCGAAGAGCGGCTCCGGCCCGGCGCGATCTGCGAGGAGCTGTACGAGCTGTCGCTGTCGCTCGCGGCGGAGCTCGGGCTGGCCGAGCATTACATGGGCTTCGGACCGGACGCGGTCAAGTTCGTCGGCCACGGCATCGGCCTCGAAATCGACGAATGGCCGGTGCTCGCTAGAGGCTTCCGGACGGCGCTCGAGCCCGGCATGGTGCTCGCGATCGAGCCGAAGTTCACGTATCCCGGACGCGGCGTCGTCGGCATCGAGAACACGTACGTCATCACGCCGGACGGCTTCGAAAAGCTGACGATTTCCCGCGAAGGGCTGTGGAAGCTGCAGCCCGACATGGGACTACCATTATAAGTAATTCTAATAAGATTCGTTGATAATTTGTCCTCCGCCCGAATACCATTGGTAAAAAAGGAGAGGGGAATGATTCGATGAATCGCACACGCACATCGCTTTTAGCTCTTGTCGTAGCGTTGGCCGGCGCATTGGCGGCTTGCTCCGGCAGCGGAAGCGGGGATCCGGAAACGATCAGCATCGCCACCGGAGGCACGTCGGGTACATACTACCCGCTAGGCGGGGGCATGGCGCAAATCTTTACGGACGAAGTCGTCAACGCGACGGCGGAAAGCACGGGCGCATCCGTAGTCAATATGCAGCTCATCAAGGACGGCGACGTCGACCTCGCCTTCGTGCAAAGCGACATCGCCGATTACGCTTCCAAGGGCGTCATGATGTTCGAAGAGGGCGGCGCGATCGAAAACGTGCAAGCCGTCGCTTCGCTGTATAACGAGACGATCCAGATCGTCGTTCCGGAAAGCAGCGATATTCGAAGCGTCGAGGACTTGGCGGGCAAGAAGGTGTCGATCGGCGAACCGGGCAGCGGAACCGAAGCGAACGCCCGGCAAATTCTCGAAATTCACGGCATGAGCGAGGACGACCTCGGGCAGGTGCAGCGCCTCGGTTTCGGCGACTCGACCAGCTACATTCAAGACGGCACGTTGGACGCGGCGTTCGTCACGGCGGGCACGCCGACGTCGGCGGTCAGCGAGCTGGCGGCCACGAAGGGCGTCCGCATCGTCGGCATGACGGACGAGAACATCGAAGCGCTCATCGAGAAGTACCCGTATTATGCGGCGCAGACGGTGGAGGGCGGCACCTACGCGGGGTTCGACGAGACGGTGAACACGGTTGCCGTCAAGGCGCAGCTGGTCGTCCGCTCGGAGCTGAGCGAGGATCTCGTGTATCGGCTGACGAAAGCGTTGTTCGAGAATCTGGACGCGATGGCCGCCGTTCACGCGAAGGCGTCCGAGATCGCGCTCGAGAAGGCGCTGGAAGGCGTGAGCCTGACGGTGCACCCGGGCGCGGCGAAGTATTTCGAGGAAGCGGGCGTTCAATAATCGCCGGTTCATAAGAGAAGGGAGGGGAGGCGGCGCCTCCTCTCTTTTTCGAAATGGAGGCTGTTTATGAATATTCGCCGGAAGCGGATCGCCGCCTTGCTTGTCGCCGCCGTCGGCCTGGCCGGCGCAGCGCTGTTCGCGCCGACGCGGCTCGCGCTGACGGCGACGCTTGAACCGGAAGGCGGCCTTATGCTCGCCGTGCCGGTCCGGGCGGACGATCCGTTCGAGATCCGCTTTATCCATTCCGTTCATCGCACGCCGGTGATCGAAAGTTATCGGGTCGGGAAGGATCGTTCGCTCGTCCTGGAGCAAGTCGTATATGATTCCTACGGCATCGGCAATCCGTCGTCCCCGGAGCCGGGCGAGCGGTTCCGGATCGAAGACGGGAAGCTCGTCATCGAACAGATGGATCGCCGTTTCCGCGTCCTTCGACTCCGGATGGGACGGGAAGTGGCGAACCACGAGCTGACCGTCGCCGGCCGTACGTATCCGCACGCCGATTGGAGCGAACCCGGACGCCGGATCCGGTTGGAGGCGAAACGCGTGTCGGTTTGGGATGTATGGAGATTAACGTCGGGAGGAGCGGCCCATGGGTAACTTCGAAAGCATTCCGTCCGCGCCTGACCAGAACGAGCTGCTGGCGAAGTACGACCCGGAGTCCAGGGTTCGTCGGTTCGCCGGAGCGAAGGGGTGGTTCGTCGGCGCGTGGCTCGTCGCCTTTTCCATCTATCAAGTGGTTTTCTCGATTTTCCCGGCGCCTCCGGCGCAGCAGCATCTGTCGATCCATCTCGCGTTCGGGCTCGGAGCGATCTACCTGTTGTTTCCGCCCGGGAAACGGGGGGATCGCGGCAAGCTGCCTCTCTACGATGCCGCTCTCGCGATGCTGGCCGTCGCGGCGGCGGCGTACTGGGTGTATAACTTCGACGGACTGATTTCCCGAATCGGCAACTTCTCGGCCGTCGACTATGCGACCGGCGCCGTCGTCGTGCTGCTCGTGCTCGAAGCGGCGCGGCGCGTCGTCGGCGTCCCGATCGTCGTCATCGCCTCGCTGTTTCTGCTGTATGCGCTCTTCGGCGGCTTTCTGCCTGGATTTTTACAACATCGGGGCTATGACTGGGATCGCGTCATCGGCCAGATGTATTTCACGACGGAAGGCGTATTCGGTACGCCGCTGCAGGTGTCCGCCAAGTTCATCTTCTTGTTTCTATTATTCGGCGCGTTCTTGGAGCGGACCGGCGTCGGCGCGTATTTCAACGAGCTGTCGCTGGCGATCGCGGGCCGCCGGGTCGGGGGGCCGGCGAAGGTGACGGTGTTCTCCAGCGCCTTGCAAGGCACGATTTCAGGCAGCTCCGTCGCCAACGTCGTCATGTCCGGCGCGTTCACCATCCCGATGATGAAGCGGCTCGGCTATCGGAAGGAATTCGCCGGCGGGGTGGAAGCGGCTTCGTCCACCGGCGGGCAGATCATGCCGCCGATCATGGGCGCCGCGGCCTTCCTCATGGCGGAGTTCACGGGCATCGAGTACTGGAACATCGCGCTCGCCGCGGCGATCCCCGCTTCGTTGTACTTCGCGGGCATATGGATTATGGTGCATCTGGAGGCAAGGCGAACCGGACTGCGCGGATTGAACGACGAGGAGATGCCGGACCGGTGGGAGGTGCTGAAGCGGTCGTACCTGCTGCTTCCGATCGTCGTCATCATCGTCGCGCTAATGATGGGCGCGTCTCCGATCCGAGCGGCGTTATACGGTATCGCGTCGTCGATCGCCGTCAGCTTCTTTCGGAAGGATACGCGGCTGTCGGTCGCGGATTTCTTCCGGACGCTGCGAGACGGAGCGCGTTCGGCGCTCGGCGTCGTGGCCGCTACAGCGGCGGCCGGCATGGTCGTCGGCACCGTTACGCTGACCGGCCTCGGGCTCAAGTTCGCGAACGGACTGATCGATCTGTCCGGCGGCATCCTGCTGCTGACTTTATTTCTGACGATGATTTCGTCCATTCTGCTCGGCATGGGTACGCCGACGACGGCGAATTACATCATTACGGCGACGATCGCCGCGCCGGCGCTCGTTCAGCTCGACGTGCCGATCCTCGCGGCGCATATGTTCGCGTTCTACTTCGGGATCGTGGCGGATATTACGCCTCCGGTCGCGTTAGCCGCGTTCGCGGCGGCCGGCATCGCCGGCGGCGGGCCGATTCGCACGGGCATCGAATCGAGCAAGCTGGCGATCGCCGCGTTCCTGATCCCGTACGTGTTCGTTTTGTCGCCGGAGCTCCTTCTGATCGACGCGGCTTGGTACGAGACGCTCTTCGCCGTCCTGACGGCGACGGTCGGCATGTTCGGCGTCGGCGCGGGCATGATCGGCTTTTGGTTTCGACCGATGCGTTGGTGGGAACGCGTCTGGGCGGCGGCGGCCGGACTGATGCTGATCGTTCCGGGATGGATTACGGATTCGATCGGGTTCGGCTCGCTGCTCGTCATTGCGCTCATGCAATGGGCGGACATTCGGCGCAAGCCCGGACATTCGAACGCGACGCAAGAGATGTAAGCGGGACATAAACAAAAAAACCTCCCCCTAATTCACCTCAAGCCCGATATTTCGGGTTTCGGCGGATGAAGGGGAGGTTTTTTCGCGGAACAACGCCCGCGGAAGCGTTGCGACGCGCGCGACTTACTCCGTCGGCGGCGTGAACGAGCGCTTCGCGAATTCGGCGTCCATCATGAGGAACGCGTTCGAATCCTTTTCGATCAGCTTCAGCTTGTGCACGATGTTGTCGAAGAGCGCTTCTTCCTCGACCTGCTCGTCGATGAACCACTTGAGGAAGTGCATCGTCGCGTGCTCCCGCTCGTTGAGCGCGATGTCGGACAGGCTGTAGATGCGGCGCGTCACTTCTTTCTCGTGCGCATACCCCTTCTCGAAGGCGTCGCGAATCGACTCGAAGTCGGCGACGGGATCCTTCATGCCGGTAACGACGGCGCGCTTGCCGAGCGTATTGATAAACTTGTAAATTTTCATGGCATGGAACTTCTCTTCCTCGGCTTGCACCTCGAAGAAGTTCGCGAACCCGTCGAAGCTCTCCGCGGCGCAGTAGGACGCCATCGACAAGTATGTCTGCGAAGAGTAGAACTCGTAATTCATCTGCTCGTTCAACGCTTTCAGCAAGTTATCGCTTAACATGAGGTTCGCCTCCCGGTTTTGGTACTCATTGTACACGATGCGGGCGCCGTCTTGCAAAAAACGGTAAACATCTGGGCACCGTATTAGGAAAATGAGGAAAGGCGGGACGCGCGCAATGAAGGGAATGGATTGGATCTGGATGGCGGTGCTCATGACGTTGACGGGCTTCGTCCTTCTCCGATTCGTCGGCCGCAAGTCGATTTCGCAAATGACGATCCCGACGACGGTGATCATGATTTCGATCGGTTCGATCATCATTCAACCGTTCATCGAGAAGAGCATATGGAAGACGATCGGCTCCGCCTTCATCATCGTGATGCTCTTGATCATCGTCGAGAAGCTGCAGATACGATTCCAATGGTTGGAGGCGCTGCTCGGGGGGAAATCGATCCCGGTCGTCGAAGACGGAAAGCTGAACGCGGCCAACTTGCGCAAGCTGCGCATGACCGTCGACCAGCTGGAGATGCGTCTGCGGCAATCGGGCTATGGAAGCTATAAGGAAATCGAGGTCGCGACGCTGGAGCCGAACGGGCAGGTCGGCATTATGCCGAAGCCGGAACATCGCCCGCTTACGGCAGACGCGCTGCGGAAGGAGCTGTCGGCTTATTTCGATTCGAAGTCGGCGAGGGAATCCGACGCGACGGACCCTCCGCCCTTGTATCGAGAAACGACCGAAGGGGGCCACGAGAAACCTGTCGAAGATCGACTCCAATAGATTGAAATTTGCTTAAGGGCAATAAATTGCTTACTCTTGAAGTAAACCTATCGGCGGAAAAGGGAGAGGACCCTGCATGCAACGCTCTAAATGGCTATGGAGGGCGATCGCCGCCGTCTCCGTTTTGTTCACGCTGCTGTTCGTCGCGGGCTTCGCGTACGCCGTCAAGACGGTCGTCGCCCCGCACGGCGCGATTCGCTCCGTCGCCGACGCGAGGGAAGAAGCGCCGTTCGAAGGCGAAGACAGCATCGAGATCGTCGCGCTCGGCGACTCGCTGTCGTTCGGCTACGGCGATTCGACGGGGCAAGGCTACGTCGGCCGTCTTCGCGCCCTGCTCGAGGAACAGGCGGACGTCCCGACGCATGTCGTCGGCAACTTCGCGGTGAACGGGTATACGACGGAGCGGGTGCTGGCGGACTTGAAGGACCGCGAAGGGATCGCGGAAGCGCTTCGCCGCGCGGACATCGTTCTGATGACCGCCGGGGGGAACGATCTGGTCCGGCTCGGCGACGAAATCGACGTCCGGACGTTCGAAGCGAACATTCCGGATGCGCAGGCGCATATTCGAGAAATTTTGGCTACAATAAGGGACGTTACCCCCAGAGCTCACATCTACTACATAGGTTTGTATAACCCGTTCATCGAGTACACGGAAATCGAGGGCACGTCGCTTGCGGTACAGGCTTGGAACGCCGCCGTCTTCGAGGCGACTGAGCCGCTGACGGATACGACGTTCGTGCCGACGTTCGATCTGTTTCAACACGGAGTCGGGCGGTTTCTCTCCTCGGACCGTTACCACCCGAACGACGAAGGATACGCCAGAATCGCCGAGCGGTTGGCGGCGCTGATGAAGTAGGGGGGGGGCAGCCATGACGGATCGGAACGACGCGAACGCGGCGCCGGTATTGACCGTGCGCGGGCTAAAGAAGCGGATCGGCGGGAGGGACATCATTCACGGCCTCTCGTTCGACGTATACGGCGGGGAGGTATTCGGCTTCCTCGGCCCGAACGGATCGGGGAAGACGACGACGATCCGGATGTTGGTCGACCTGATTCGGCCGACGGAAGGGCAAGTGCTGTACGACGGCAAGGACATCCGGCGAGAGCATGACGAAGCGCTCTCGAAGGTCGGGTGCATCGTGGAAAACCCGGAGATGTATCCATACATGTCAGGTTGGGAAAACCTAGAACATTTCGCGGCGATGCTGCCCGGCGTCGGCGCGGAGAGAATCGCCGAAGTCGCCGCGCTCGTCGGCCTTGATACTCGAATTCACGACAAGGTGAAGACGTACAGTCTCGGGATGCGCCAGCGGCTCGGCATCGCGCAGGCGCTGCTCGGACGGCCGAAGCTGCTCATCCTGGACGAGCCGACGAACGGGCTCGACCCGCAAGGGATCAAGGAGCTCCGCGTCTTCATCCGCGGTCTCGCGGAGCAAGGGGTGAGCGTCTTCGTGTCGAGCCATCTGCTAAGCGAGATCGAGCTGATGTGCGATCGCGTCGGCATCTTATCCAAGGGCCGCCTGCTCGCCGTCGATCGCGTGGACAAGCTGCTCGCCCGTTCGACGGAGACGGTGCTTTGGACGGCGTCGCCTGCGGAGCGGGCGCTCGCGCTGTTGCTAGAGGCAGGAGAGGCGAAGCTGGACGAGGCCGGTACGGTGTCGGTGCGCATGGCGCGAGAGGAGGCGGCTCGTTGGAACCGCAAGCTGCTCGACGCCGGCGTCGAGGTACACGGGATCGAGATCCGCCAACCGGCGCTCGAGGATTTATTTTTGGAGCTGACGGAGGGGGACGCCATTGACTAGCCTGCTGCCGCTCGTTCGCAACGAAACGATGAAAGTTTGGCGCAAGAAGCGGTTTCTCGTCATCGTCGTCATATTGGCCGTCCTTATACCGATTTTTACGTACGCGCAGTGGAAGGCGGCGGATACGTTCCGCGCCCAGAGCGGCACCGACGATTGGCGCATTCGCGCGGAGACGCAAATCAATGACTACAACAACCGCCTAGGCAGCGCGCGCATTCCGGAGGAGTGGAAGCAGACGCTTCGGGTGGAGGTGCAGCGGCTCCAGTTCCATCTCGATCACGGCATCGACCCGAATGCGCCCAGCGGCGTAACGTTCACGAGGCAATTCGCGGAAAACGCCATCGGCTTATTTCTGCCGCTCATGGTTATGGTCATCGCGGCGGATCTCGTCTCCTCCGAGCACGCGCAGGGGACGATCAAGCTGCTGCTCACCCGACCGGTGAAACGGTGGAAGGTGCTCGCCAGCAAATACGCCGCGCTCGTCGTCTACGTGACGTTGACGGTGCTGGCGACGGCGCTGCTGTCGTACTTGATTTCCGGCGCGGCGTTCGGCTATACCGGCTGGCGCGTGCCGGTGCTTACCGGCTTCTCGGTAACGGCCGGGGGCATCGATACGACGAACGCGCACACGGTCGAGCAGTGGCTGTACGTGCTCATGGTTCTCGGGCTCGTCTGGTTTTCCTGCATGGTCGTCGCCGCGCTCAGCTTGATGGTATCCGTCCTCGTACGAAGCACCGCGGCGGGGATGGGCATCATGCTGGCGCTCTTGATCGCGGGATCGATTCTCGCGAGCATGGCGTCGAACTGGGAGCAGGCGAAATATTTCTTCATGGTCAACCTGAACACGGCGACGTATTTGGCGGGTCAGATGCCGCCCGTCCCGGGGATGACGCTGCAGTTTTCGCTGACCGTTCTGACCGTCACCGCGCTCGTTTCCGCGATCATTTCATTCGGAGTGTTTACGAGAAGGGACGTTTTGAACTAAAATAAGGCAGAATTGTGTTGCTTGCGAGATCGTTAGGGGGAACAGCATGGCCGATCAAATCGATCTGTTCGCGGACGCGCCTCAGACGTCGCCCGAGACTTCGGGGTACGACGCGGACGATATACAAGTACTGGAAGGCTTAACCGCGGTTCGGAAGCGGCCGGGGATGTACATCGGCAGTACGACGACGTCCGGATTGCATCACTTGATTTGGGAGATCGTCGATAACGCGGTGGACGAGCATCTGGCGAAGTTCGCGAACCGGATCGCGGTAACGATCCATAAGAACAACTCGGTCACCGTCGAAGACAACGGGCGCGGCATTCCGACGGGCATGCATAAAACCGGCGTGCCGACGCCGCAAGTCGTCTATACCGTGCTTCATGCCGGAGGCAAGTTCGGCGGCGGCGGTTACAAGAAATCCGGCGGTCTGCACGGCGTCGGCGCTTCGGTGACGAACGCGCTGTCCGAATGGCTCGAAGTGGAAATCCATCGCGACGGGAAAATTCATAAGATGCGGTTCGAATATTGGGTCGACCCGGACGGCAAAGAACACGTCGGGGAGCCCGTCACCGGTCTCGAAGTCGTCGGGACGACGAGACGAACCGGCACGAAGGTTACGTTCAAGCCGGACGCGCGCGTGTTCCACGGCAACGTGACGATCAACTACGATACATTGTCCGAGCGGCTGCAGGAGCTGGCGTTCCTTAACTCCGGCCTGAAGATTTACTTGAAGGACGAACGCTCCGGCAACGAAGTCACGTACGAGTATGCGGGCGGCGCGAGCGAGTTCGTTCGCTATTTGAACGACGATAAGACCGTGCTGCACGAATGCATTCATTTTTCCGGCGAGAAGGACGATATCGAGGTCGAAGTCGCGTTCCAATACAACGACGGCTATACCGAGACGATCGCGTCGTTCGTCAATTCGATTCCGACGCGGGGCGGCGGTACGCACGAAACCGGTTTTAAGACGGCGTACACGCGCATCATGAACGAATACGCTCGGAAGACCGGATTGCTGAAGGAAAAGGAAAAGAACCTTGAGGGCAACGATCTTCGCGAGGGCATGATGTGCGTCATCAACGTGAAGATGGGCGAGGTCGAATTCGTCGGTCAGACGAAAGATCAGCTCGGCAGCGCATCGGCGCGCGGCGCGGTCGACTCGATCGTCGCGGACAAGCTCGCCGTGTTCGTCGAGGAAAATCCGCAGGTCGGACAGATGCTCGTGAAGAAAGCGGTGCAGGCGGCGAAAGCGCGGGAAGCGGCGCGGAAAGCGCGGGAGGACGTTCGAAGCGGCAAGAAGGGCAAAGGCGAAGGCACCAACTTCGGCGGCAAGCTGACGCCCGCGCAATCGAAGGACCGCATGCGCAACGAGCTGTTCATCGTCGAAGGGGACTCCGCCGGCGGCTCCGCGAAGCAAGGGCGCGACTCGCGCCATCAGGCGATTCTGCCGCTTCGCGGAAAGCCGATGAATCCGGAGAAAGCGAAACTCGGCGACATCATGAAGAACGAAGAGTATCGCATGATCATCGCCGCCATCGGCGCAGGCGTCGGCTCCGAAGTGGAGCCCGAGGAAGCGAATTACGGCAAAATCATTATCATGACCGATGCCGATACGGACGGCGCGCATATCCAAGTGCTGCTGCTGACGTTCTTCTATCGGTACATGAAGCCGTTGATCGACGAGGGCATGATATATATCGCGCGTCCGCCGCTGTACAAGGTAACCCGGAAGGGCGGCCGCGGCGAAACGAAGATGAAATACGTCTACTCCGACGAGGAGCTCGCCAGCGCATCCAAGGAGATGGGCGGGAAAAACATCGAGCTGCAGCGCTACAAGGGTCTCGGCGAGATGAATCCGGAGCAGCTCTGGGAGACGACGATGGATCCCGAGTCTCGCGTGCTGTACAGGGTATTGATCGAAGACGCCGCGAAGGCGGAACGCCGCGTGTCGACGCTCATGGGCGACAAGGTCGACCCGCGGAAGCGTTGGATTATCGAAAACGTGGACTTTACGGAGTATGAAGAATAGATCAGCTTAGGACAGGGTGATAGCCGATGGGTACGTTGGAACAATTTATGCCGGTTGTAATGGAAGAGGTGGTCGGCGAACGATTCGGGCGCTACTCGAAGTATATTATTCAGGATCGCGCGATTCCCGACGTGCGCGACGGGCTCAAGCCCGTGCAACGGCGTATATTGTACGCGATGTACGAAGCCGGAAATACGCCGGACAAGCCGTACCGCAAATCCGCGAAGACGGTCGGCGACGTCATGGGCAACTATCATCCGCACGGCGACAGCTCCATCTACGAGGGAATGGTGCGCATGGCCCAGCCTTGGAAGATGGCGCATCCGCTGGTCGACGGCCATGGCAACTGGGGATCGATGGACGACGACCCGGCCGCCGCGATGCGGTATACGGAGGCGCGTCTGTCGAAGATCGCGTTGGAGCTGCTGCGCGATATCGAGAAGCGTACCGTCCAGTTCCGGGACAACTTCGACAACACGACGAAGGAGCCGGCGGTGCTGCCTTCCCGGTACCCGAACCTGCTCGTCAACGGCGTCAGCGGCATCTCCGCGGGCTTCGCGACCGAAATTCCGACGCATAACCTTCGCGAGGTCATCGACGCTTGCATTAAGGTCATCGAGGATCCGTTCGCGACCGTCGAGGATCTCATGGGCATCGTCCGAGGGCCGGACTTCCCGACCGGCGGAACCGTCATGGGCACCGACGGCATCCGAGAGGCCTATAACACGGGTCGGGGCCGCGTCTTCATCCGCAGCCGCACGGCGATCGAGGATTTGCGCGGAGGGAAGCAGCAGATCGTCATTACGGAAATTCCGTACGGCGTCGTAAAGTCGAAGCTCGTGACGGCCATGGAGACGATTCGGATCGAGAAGAAGGTCGAAGGCATCGCGGAAGTGCGCGACGAGAGCGGCCGCAATGGCCTCCGCATCGTCGTGGAGCTGAAGAAGGACGCCGACGCGCAAGGCATCTTAACGTACTTGCTGAAGAAAACGGACCTTCAGATCGCTTACAATTTCAATATGGTCGCGATCGTCAACAAGACGCCGAAGCAGCTGGGACTGAAGGAGATGCTCGTCGCTTACGTCGAGCATCAGAAAGACGTCGTGACGCGCCGTTCCCGGCACGATCTGGAGAAGGCGGAAGACCGCGCTCACGTGTTGGAGGGGCTCGCGAAGGCGCTCGACATCTTGGACGAGGTCGTCGCGACGATCCGCCGCTCGAAAAACCGGCAAGACGCGCAAAACAACTTAATCGCGGAATACGGCTTTACCGAACGCCAATCGGACGCGATCCTGACCTTGCAATTATACCGACTTACGAATCTTGAGATTACTTCGATCGAGAAAGAGCTCGACGAGGTTCGCAAGCTCATCGCGCATCTGCGCGGCATTCTCGGCAGCGAGATGAAGCTGCTCGGCGTCATCAAGAAGGAGCTGCTCGAAATTCGGGCGCAGTTCGGCATCGACCGCCGTTCCGAAATTCAAGACGAAATCGAAGAGCTGAAGGTGTCGCTCGAGGTCATGGTTACGCCGGAGGACGTGTTGGTGACGCTTTCCGACGAAGGGTACATCAAGCGGACGAGCAAGCTGTCGTTCACGCGCTCTGGCGGCGAGATCGAGAAGACGGGGCTGAAGGAAGGCGACTTCGTTCGCGAGCTGCTCGAAGTGAACACGATCGACAATCTGCTCCTGTTCACCGACAAGGGCCAATACTTCGTGCTCCCGGTACACGCGGTGCCGGAGTACAAGTGGAAGGATAACGGCACGGCGTTAGTGAACGTCGTGCCGATCGCGAAGGAAGATCGAGTCGTCGCGGTCATCCCGGTGAAGGACATGCAAGAGGTCGGCCGTACGCTTCTGTTCGCGACAAAACGAGGGCAAATCAAACGGTCGGAGCTGAAGGAGTACGCCACGAACCGGACGACGGCGATCGCGGCCGTCAAGCTCGCCGAAGGCGACGAAGTGATCGCCGTATGGCTCGACACGCCGGCTTCGACGGACGTTCTCGTCGTAACGAAGCTGGGACAGAGCATCCGCTTCTCGGGGCAAGAAGTAAATACGATGGGCCGGGTCGCGGCGGGCGTCCGGGCTATCGCGCTGCGGGAAGGCGACGAAGTCGTAGCGGCCCTGCCGGTACGGGGAGACGAAGGCGAAGTGCTCGTGCTTTCCGACCTTGGGTATGCGAAGCGCTCGCTCTTAGCCGACTACAACGTGCAGGGACGCGGCGGGAAGGGCATCGCGACGTTCGAGTTCAAGGAAGGCAAGCGCGTGAAGCCGAACGGCAACGGCTTGATCTGTGCCGTATACGTTCGCGAATCCGCCGGCTTCGTCGCCGTGACGAAGGCGGGCAAGACGAGCGGCTTCTCTTCGGAGTCGGTGCCGATCTCGGATTTGCGCGCGACCGGATCTTCGGTCGTCCCGGTGGACAAGGGCGATGAGGTCGTCGCGTTGGTTTCGTTGAAAATCGAAGGATAAACGGATTAGGGAGTCCCGCGGCCGGTGTCGGCCACGGGATTTTCGTTTAGTCTAAGGTATTGTTGGCCACTACCGCGCCTCGGCAGAGGAGCGAACGGAGCAAGAAAGAGGCTGGCTCGAGGAAAGCGTAGATCGTCCTGGCAGAAGAGATAGCGTCAATTATTGCGTTATTTGCTGGGATAAGCGCAAATATGGCGTTATCGGCGGCTGCTGTCGGCATGATCGAGTCGATGCGGAGTCGGTGCGGAGAGTGGCGGCGAATGCGGGCCGGCGATAGCAGGATAATAGCGTTATGCGGCGGGGGCAGGACATATGCCGGGTCGGAAGTACTATTTTCTTAAGAATGTTTCGCCATGCTTCGGAAGAGTGACGGCAACCGCGTGCGACGCGTGTTGAAAGCTGTCGTTTGCGGTCGCCATCATGCGAGATTTATCGATTAATGTCTTAAAATATTAAAGAGCTAAAGCTTTCGCTCTCCCTCGGACAGTGCTATACTTTGGATAAATTAACCGAATGGGGGACGAGGTCATGTATACGAACGAGTTTGCCAAGCTATGGTTCAAACTCACGAAGGATTTGCGGATCCATATGGAGACGCAGCTTGCGCCGACGTTGACCGAAAGCCAATTAAACGTTCTCGAGTACGTGCTTGCCGCGGATCGCATGAAACCCTCCGACTTGATCCATTACCTTGCGACGACGCCGGCCGCCGTTACGACGTTGCTCGATCGGATGGAGAAGAACGAGCTGATCGAACGCGTCCGCGACGACCGCGACCGCCGCATCGTCTGGATCCACGTCACCCCGAAGGGGATCGAGGAAGCCAAGCGAGGGACGGAAATCCGGGAAAGCTTCCTGACCGAATACTTGAGCCGGATCTCCGCGCACAATCAACAACTCTTGGTTTATCTGTTAGGGAAAATCACGAATATCGAGCATCAACGGATTTCGTAACTCGTCATTCCTTTTCCGCGGCCGGGGCTTGTCCCGTTCCCGCGGCTGCCGCAAGCTTGTCCAGGTGCCCGTTCATCTCTTCGGATTTCGCGATCAACGTGGATATCATGCGAGGCGTCAATAGCGGATCGCCGCTCTCCAAGGTTACTTCATCCAGCGACAATACACGGTAGCGCGTCTTGCCTCCGTCTACATATTTATGGACCCAGGTCGGAATCGCATCGACTTCCGCGACGGTCGTTACGGCGGCGCCGTCCGCTTGGTACGTTTTCCGAAACGTGACCTTGAGGACGGCGCCGTATTCTTTGTAATCGCCGAACTGGTTGGACACGAAGTTGCCGAGAGAATACATGATGATGCCTTCGCGGGACGTGCCGTCGGGATTGTCGACCCGATATCGTTCGTACGGCTGTACGACGTGCGGATGGTGGCCGATGACGAGATCCGCGCCCGATTCGATCGCAAGCCGCGCAAGCCGCCGTTGTTCGTCGTTCGGTTCGCGTTGGTACTCGTTGCCGAAATGCAAAGATACGCTTACGAAGTCCGCGCCGGCCGTCCGCGCCCGGTCGATATCCGCCGCGATTCGGGCGTCGTCGATCAGGTTGACGGCGAACGGCTTGTCCTTCGGAATCGGGATGCCGTTCGTGCCGTACGTGTACGACAGGAACGCGCCGGCGACGCCGTTCTTCCCGACGATCGCGAGGGCGTCGGCTTCCTCCTGCGTCTCCGCCGTTCCGACCGGGACGATCCCGCGTTCGCGCAGCGTCTTGAGCGTCGCGGCGAGACCCTTGAAGCCTTGATCGAGCGAGTGGTTGTTCGCCGTCGAGACGACGTCGAAGCCGGCGTCGACGAGCGCATCCGCCAACGCGACGGGCGCGTTGAACATCGGGTAGCCGGGGAAGCCCCGGTCGTCTCCGGCGATCGGCGTCTCCAAATTCGCGACGGCCCAATCCGCTCCCTCGAAGAGGGAGCGAAGCGGCGCGAAAAATCCGGAAAAATCGTACGTATCCGTCTCCTTGTCATAGGCGCCGGGAAGCATCGGCTTATGCATCATGACGTCGCCGATCGCCACCAACGTCGCTTCCACGGGAGGCGGGGGCGGAGGCGGTTCGACAGGTTCCTGCTCGGGCGCCGGCGCGGCGGCGCCGTCCGAGCCGCTCTCGGCGACGGGAGCCTGCTCCTGCTCGGGCGCCGGCTCCGCCGGGGCCGCGGACTCGCAGCCCGCGGCGAAAAGCAGGGAAGCGGCCGCGAGGAGCGCCGCGAGGCGCATCGCAGCCACTTACGCTTCTTCCCAGCGGCACAGGATGCCCGCGGGAAGCACCATATCTTTGGAAGTGATCGGGAGCCCGATCTCGCCGCTCGTAATTCGGCCGCCGTATTTATCGGCGAGCGATATTCGAGCGATGTTGCCGAGCACGGTCGGAGAGATGCCCGTCGTATACGAGTTGATCAGGAAAAACAGCGGATTGTCCGACAGGATCGTCGTGCAAAGCTGAATGAACGGATACAAGCTCTCTTCGAGCTTCCACACTTCGCCGCCGGTGCCGCGTCCGTACGACGGCGGATCCATGATGATGCCGTCGTATTTGTTGCCGCGCCGCTGCTCGCGCTGAACGAACTTGAATACGTCGTCGGTAATGAAGCGGACCGGCCGCTCGGCGAGGCCGGACAGCTCGAGGTTTTCCTTCGCCCAGAGCACCATGCCCTTGGCCGCGTCGACGTGGCATACTTCGGCGCCGGCCGCCGCGGCGGCCACGGTAGCGCCGCCTGTATAGGCGAACAAGTTCAGTACGCGGATGGGACGGCCCGCGCCGCGGATCTTGTCCATCATCCAGGACCAGTTCGCCGCTTGCTCGGGGAACAGTCCGGTGTGCTTGAAGTTCGTCGGCCGGATGTAAAATTTCAGGTCGCGGTACCCGATCGTCCATCGGTCCGGAAGCTTCGTCTTGTATTCCCACTGTCCGCCGCCCGAGGAGCTGCGGTGGTAGTGGCCGGCGACCGAACGCCAAAGCTCGTTCTCGTTCTCGAGCGGCCATATGATTTGGGGATCCGGGCGCCGCAAGACGACGTGCCCCCAGCGTTCCAATCGCTCGCCGCCTCCGGCGTCGATTAATTCGTAATCTTGCCAATCTTTCGCAACAAACATCGTCGTTTTTCTCCTTACCTGTTGAAAGTTTTTGCCTTATCTCTTATCTTGGATGAAAGAAGCTTATCCGTTTATTGTACACACATGTTTCCATCCAATCAAAAGACGAGGAGAAAGACGATGACTGTACCTATTACCCGCATCCCGATTCGGCGGAAAGCCGGCCCCGGACGCCTGCTCCTCTTGACGGCGCTGTTCCTTGCGATCTTCTTCTCGATCGGCGCCGCTCTCGAATCTTCCGGCGTCAAGGCGTTCGATACGTCGATTCACGACGCGACCCGAAGCCTCAAGGGATCCGCGGCGGACGCGGTCGCCCGCGCCTTCGACGCGGCAGGCTCGACCGTCGGCTTCGCGGCGATCACGCTGCTGCTCGCCGGCGTATTTCTCGCCCTTCGGCGCGGCTGGGACGCCGTGCTGACGGCCGCGGCGACGGTAGGCGCTTGGGGGCTGAACACGATCGCGAAGCATGTATACGATCGTCCGCGGCCCGAGCTCGAGGCGTTGTTCACGGCCGACGGGTTCGGTTATCCGAGCGGCAACGCTACGATCGGCGCCGCGTTGGTCGGCTTCGCGGCCATAGCGTTCCTGTCGGAGGCGAGGACGCCGGGGGCGAAGACGGCGATCGCGATCGCTGCGGCCGCGCTCGTTCTGCTGTTCGGCGCGACGCGCATTTACGCGGGCGTGCATTACCCCACGGACATTATCGGTGGATATGCATTAGGATTTGCATATTTGACGGTCCTGGCGGTCCTTCGCCGGAGACTGCTATCGTAAGGCAGGGCAACACACTCTCAAACGGGAGGAACCTGAATCGATGAGCGTACGATCCCTTAGCGACCACGACTTGTTTTTGTTTCACGAGGGCACGCTCCACCGCAGCTACCTCACTTTTGGCGCGCATCCGGCGACGTCCGACGACGGGATCGACGGCGTTCGCTTCGCCGTCTGGGCGCCGCGCGCCGAAGCCGTCTCCGTCGTCGGCGACTTCAACGGCTGGGACTCGGCGGCGAATCCGCTCGAGAAAGTTTCGCACGGCGTGTGGGCCGGCTTCGTTCCGCGCGTCGGAGAAGGAACGGTCTATAAGTATGCCGTCCGATCGACGGACGGACAATGGAAGTTCAAGGCGGATCCTTATGCGTTCTATGCCGAATTGCGCCCGAAATCCGCATCGATCGTGTACGACTTGACGGGCTACCGATGGAAGGACGCGCTCTTCCGTAAAGGCAAGGAGCGATCGCCGCATTACGAACGGCCGATGAACATCTACGAGGCGCATCTCGGCACGTGGAAGACGAAGCCGGACGGCAGCGCGTTGACGTACGAGGAGCTCGCCGAGGAGCTTGTCGATTACGTCGCCGATCTCGGATACACCCATATCGAGCTGCTGCCGATCGCCGAGCATCCGTACGACCGTTCCTGGGGCTACCAAGCGACGGGCTTCTTCGCGGCGACGAGCCGGTTCGGAACGCCGAAGCAGTTCATGGCGTTCGTCGACCGTTGTCATCAGCGAGGGCTCGGCGTCATTCTCGATTGGGTGCCCGGCCACTTCGGCAAGGACGACCACGGCCTCCGCCGCTTCGACGGAACGCCGACGTTCGAGCCCGAGGACGACCGGCTCGCCGAGAAGCTGGAGTGGGGCACGCTCGCATTCGACTTCGGAAAACCCGAGGTGCGGAGCTTCCTCATCTCCAACGCGCTCTTCTGGATGGATTTGTTTCACATCGACGGACTTCGGGTCGATGCCGTCGCCAGCATGTTATACCTCAATTTCGGCAAACCTCGAGACCGCCACGTATACAATCGCTACGGAGGGGAAGAAAACCTCGAAGCGATCCGATTCCTTAAAGATTTGAACGCCGCCGTCTTCGGGCGGTATCCGCACGCGCTTATGATGGCAGAAGATTCGACCGCTTGGCCGCTCGTCACCGCCCCGGTGCACGAAGGCGGGCTCGGCTTTAATTACAAATGGAACATGGGCTGGATGAACGACATGTTGAAATACATGGAGGAAGATCCGCTCCATCGGAAGTACCATCACGAGCGAATCACCTTCTCGTTTTTCTACGCCTTTTCCGAAAATTACGTCCTGCCGTTCTCCCACGACGAGGTCGTGCACGGCAAAAAATCGCTCCTTGACAAGATGCCGGGCGACTACTGGCAAAAATTCGCGAACCTTAGACTCCTTCTCGCTTATATGATCGCGCATCCGGGCAAGAAGCTGCTGTTCATGGGCTGCGAGCTCGGGATGTTTTCCGAATGGAAGGATCTCGAACAAGTGGACTGGCACTTGCTCGACTATCCGATGCATGCCGCGACCCGCGATTTCGTCCGCGAGCTGAACGGATTCTATAAGAAGCAGCCGGCGCTGTGGGAGCAAGACCGCAGCATGGACGGCTTCCAGTGGATCTCGCCGCACGACCGGGAGCAGAGCGTCGTCTCGTTCATTCGAAGGGGACGCGACAAGGCGGAATCGTTGATCGTCGTCTGCAACTTTACGCCCGTGGTCCGAAGGGACTACCGGATCGGCGTGCCGGAACCCGGCGTCTACCGGGAGCTGTTCAACACCGACGAGGAGCGCTACGGCGGCTCCGGGGTGTCGACGGGGGGCCGGTTGTCGGCCGAAGGTCTGCCTTGGCACGACCAGGCGTATAGTATAAGCGTCGCTTTGCCGCCGCTCGGCGCCGTGATGCTGAAGCGTACGGACTCAAACTCTAAAACCAGGAAGGAGCAAGGCGAATGAGACGCAAAGAATGCGTAGCGATGTTGCTGGCGGGAGGGGAAGGACGCCGTCTCGGGGCGCTCACGAAGCATCTCGCGAAGCCCGCGGTCCATTTCGGCGGGAAATATCGGATCATCGATTTCACCTTATCCAATTGCACGAATTCGGGCATCGATACGGTCGGCGTGCTTACGCAGTATCAGCCGCTCGTGCTCAATTCGTACATCGGCATCGGCTCCCCCTGGGATCTCGACCGCAAGAACGGCGGCGTGACGGTGCTGCCTCCGTTCATGGAGCAGAAGGGCGGCAACTGGTACAGCGGGACGGCGAACGCGATCTATCGGAACATCGGATTCATCGAGCAATACGATCCGGAGTACGTCCTGGTCATCTCCGGAGACCATATTTATAAGATGAATTACGACGCGATGCTTTCGTTCCATAAGGAGCAGAAGGCGGAGGCGAGCATCGCCGTCATCGAGGTGAAGTGGGAGGAAGCGAGCCGCTTCGGCATTATGAGCGTCGACGACGCCCACCAAGTGACGGAGTTCGCGGAGAAGCCGAAGGAGCCGAAGAGCAATCTGGCGTCGATGGGCATTTACATTTTCAACTGGAGCGTCTTGAAATCGTACTTGCTGAAGGACGAAGCGAATCCGGACTCGTCGAACGACTTCGGCAAAGACATCATTCCGAGCATGTTGAACGAAGGCGTTCGGGTGAGCGCGTATCCGTTCGAAGGCTATTGGAAGGACGTCGGCACGATCCAGAGCTTGTGGGAATCGAATATGGACTTGCTCGATAACGAGACGCAGCTCAACTTGTTCGACCGCTCCTGGCGCATCTATTCGCTCAGCCCGTATCAGCCGCCGCAGTACATCGCGCCGACGGCGAAGGCGACCCGCTCGCTGCTGAACGAAGGCTGCTTCGTGTACGGCGAGGTCGATCATTCGGTATTGTTCTACGGCGTGCGCGTCGAGAAGGGGGCGCTCGTCCGCGACTCGGTCATCATGCCGAACGTGACGATCGGAGAAGGCGCCAGGGTGTACCGCGCGATCATCGGCGAAGGGACGGTCGTCGAGCCCGGCGCGGTCATCGGCGACCCGAACGCGGCTCCGTCCGAAATTACGCTCGTCGGCAACAACGAAACGGTGCGAAAGGAAGTGTCCGCATGAAACGGATCATGGGCGTCATTAACTTAATCAACGAACCCGATCGGCTCGAGGAGCTTACGCTCGGCCGCTGCCTCGCGTCCGTGCCGTTCGGCGGCCGCTATCGCCTGATCGACTTCCCGTTGTCGAATATGGTCAATTCGGGCATCGAGGACGTCGCGGTGTTTACGCACCACAAGTACCGTTCGCTCATGGACCATCTCGGCTCCGGCAAGGAGTGGGATCTCGATCGCAAGCGCGGCGGGTTGTTCGTGCTGCCGTCCGTACTCGACATCCCGAGCGGCATCTCGAAGGGCGACTTGTTCCAGTTTTTCTCTCACCGGGATTATTTCTATCGCGGCCGTCAAGAGTACGTACTCGTCTCGCGCAGCCATATCGTCTGCAACATCGATTATCGCCGCGTCCTGGAGCAGCACGAAGAGACCGGCGCGGACATTACGTGCGTCTATCACGAGATGGACGACGCGGACGACGCGATTTACCGCAAGCTGACGGTCGAGGCGGACGGACGCATCACGGCGATGCAGGATCGGACGGGACGGCTCGCGAGCCGCAACGTATCGATGGAGATGTATTTGATGAGCAAGAGCTTGCTGCTCGACATCGTCGAGACGTGCCTCTCCCAGGGGGACGATCATCTCGTGCGGGACGGTATCATGAAAAATATTTCGAGATTGAAATTATTCGGATACAAACACGAGGGCTATACGGGCATCGTCAATACGATCCAGAGCTATTACCGCCACAGCATGGGGCTGCTCAAGCCGGAGCTGCTGCGCGAGCTGTTCTTCCAAGGGGCGCCGATCTACACGAAGGTCAAGGACGAACCGCCGACCAAATATACGGAATCGGCCGGCGTCTCGAACTCGCTCGTCGCCAACGGCTGCGTCGTCGAGGGCGTCGTCGAGAACAGCCTGCTCTCCCGCGGCGTGAAAATACACCCCGGCGCGGTCGTGCGCAATTGCATCTTGATGCAAAACTGCGAGATCGGGAAAGACGTCGTTATCGAACACGCGATTCTCGACAAAGACGTCAGCATCGACCGCGGGCGCGTGCTGAGCGGCGCGACGAGCGCGCCGTACATCGCCGCGAAGAAGAAGGTGATCTAGTGTCCGCGAACGTATTGATGATCGCCGCGGAGGCGGTCCCCTTCGTCAAATCCGGCGGACTCGCGGACGTCGTCGGCTCGCTGCCGAAGGCGCTTGTCGCCGGCGGCGCGGACGTCCGCGTTGTGCTGCCGAAGTACGAGGATATCCCCGCGAATCTGCTCGCAAGCGCGGAGCCGGTCGCGGAGTTTACCGTGCAGGTGGGATGGCGGCGGCAATATTGCGGCGTTTCGCGGCTGTCGCACGAAGGGATTACGTATTATTTTCTGGATAACGAATTTTATTTCAAGCGACCCGGCCTGTACGGATACGGCGACGACGGCGAGCGGTTCGCGTATTTCTGCCAAGCGGCGCTCGAAGCGATCCCGAGACTCGGCTGGAAGCCGGACGTGCTGCACTGCCATGACTGGCATACGGCGCTCGTCCCGGTGTTCCTGCGCGCGCATTACGGCTGGAACGATTTCTACGCGGGCGTGCGCTCCGTCTTCACGATCCATAACTTGAAATACCAAGGCGTGTTCGGCTACGGGGCGATGCGGGACTTGCTGAACTTGGGCGACGAGCACTTCCATGCGAACGCTCTCGAGTTTTACGGCAACGTCAACTATATGAAGGGGGCGCTCAATTACAGCGACTTCCTGACGACGGTCAGCCCGACGTACGCGCAGGAAATCCAGACGCCGCATTACGGCGAAGGGTTGGACGGCACGCTGCGGCATCGCCGGGACGCGCTGCTCGGCATCGTGAACGGGATCGACTACGACGCGCTCGACCCGAGCACGGATCCGTATCTGCCCGCGCATTACCGGTCGTCCGCGACGGACGATCCGGGGAAGGCGGCCAACAAGGCGGCGCTGCAACGGGAGCTCGGTCTGCCCGTACGGGCGGACGCGCCGATCGTGTCGCTCGTGACGCGTCTCGTCGAACAGAAGGGCATCGATCTCATCTCGCATGTGCTCGAGGAGCTCCTGCGGGAGGAGCTGCAGCTCGTCGTGCTCGGGGCGGGAGAGTCGCGGTACGAGAAGCTGTTCCGCGACGCGGCGTACCATCATCCCGAGCGAATGTCGACGAACTTGAAGTTCGACGAAGGGCTCGCGCGGCGCATCTATGCGGGCTCCGACTTGTTCCTGATGCCGTCGAAGTTCGAGCCGTGCGGCATCGGGCAGATGATCGCCATCCGGTACGGCACGGCGCCGATCGTCCGGGAGACGGGCGGCCTCGTCGATACGGTGAAGCCCTATAACCGTTATACGGGCGAAGGGCACGGCTTCTCGTTCACTCATTACAACGCGCACGAGATGCTCGACACGATCCGCTACGCGCTCGGGATGTATCGGGACGAAGCGCATTGGTCCGCCATTCGGAGCAACGTCGCGGCGCAGGATTTCAGCTGGACCGCGTCCGCGAAGCAATATTTGGAGTTGTACGACAAATTGATATCGAAGTGAAGCCGGAGGTTTTCCTATTATGACGTTGATTCGAAATCTGGAGCCGCACGAGTTGGACGCGTCGATGACGCTCAGCGAGTTCGCCTTCCAATATCGCGTGCCGACGGACGAGCGGGAGGCTCGTCTCGCGGCGATGAAGCCGCATCAGCAATGGGGGGCGTTCGTCGACGGCGTTCTAGCGGCGAAATATACGCTGCTCGATTTCGAGACGTGGATCCACGGGGTCAAGTTCGCGATGGGCGGGTTGGCCGGCGTGGCGACATGGCCGGATTACCGCCGTCAAGGGCTGGTGGCGAAGCTGCTCGTCCATTCGCTCGAGACGATGCGGGCGAACGGGCAGACGGTGTCGTTCCTGCACCCGTTCTCGTTCCCGTTCTACCGCAAGTTCGGGTGGGAGTATTATACGGATACGAAAAAGTACGACATTCCCGTCGCGAAGCTGCCGCCCGCGCCGCCGGAGACGAGCCGCGTACGCCGAGTCGCGAACGACGGGGCGCTGCTCGACCCGACGTACGCCGCTTACGCGAGCCGTTATTCGGGGACGCTCGTTCGCTCCGAGGAATGGTGGCGGGAGCGTATCTTCCACCGCTCCCAAGAGACGACAGCGGCTTATACGGACGCTTCGGGCACCATGCAAGGATACGTGTGCTACGAGGTCAAGGATCGGACGCTGGCGGTCAGCGAGCTCGTCGCGCTGTCCGAGGAGGCGCGGCGGGCGCTGTTCGGTTATCTCCGCAATCACGACTCGATGGCGGAGACGCTGACGTTGTCCGCCCCGGCGGACGATCCGCTCGCGTTTCTGCTGCCCGACCCGCGGGTGAAGCAGGAGCTCGTGCCGTATTTCATGGCACGGGTGGTGGACGCGGCGGCGTTCGTCGCAGCAATGCCGTTCGTCGCGGGGGCCGGCGCGACGGTGCGGCTGCGCGTGAGCGACGCGCACGCGCCGTGGAACGACGGCGCGTGGACGCTCGCCGTCGACGATGCCGGGCGCGGTACGCTCGCGCCCGACGAGAGCGGCGCCGCGGATGGCGGCGCTTTACAGTGCGGCATCGCGGCGTTCACCGCGATGACGATCGGCGCGCGGCGCCCGGGCTTCCTGCATGCCGCCGGCCTGCTGCAGGGCCCCGCCGACGCGGTGGAGGCGCTGGAGCGCGTCCTGCCCGCGCGCCAGACGTATCTCGCCGACTTCTTCTAGCATGCCGCCTAGGCCCTTCTCCATGAAAATCGGTTCAATCCGGCCGAAATCATGGTATGATAAGGGGAAAGGCGGTGGACATGCGACGATGGAAGACAACAATCCGACGACCCGAAAACAAATCGTGACCATGCTGCGCAAGCGCGGGCCGCTCAACGCGAACGACATCGCGAAGCAGCTAGGCATCTCCGACATCGCCGTGCGCCGTCACTTGAACAACCTCGAACGGGATCGCATCATTCGCTCGGAGACGGTGCGTCAAGCGATGGGGCGGCCGACGTTCGTATATTCCTTGACCGAGCATGCGGAGGATTTGTTCCCGAAGCATTACGCGGACATTACCCTAGAGTTCTTGAACGACGTGCGGGAGCTGCAAGGACCCGGCGCGATCGACGCGCTGTTCGAACGACGGGAAGAGCGGCTCGAGCTGAAATATAAAGAACGTTTGCACGATAAGCCGGCCGGGGCCGACGGGACGGAAGCGCTGGCGGCGCGCGTCGACGAGCTGGCCGCGATTCAGGAGGAACGCGGCTATATGGCGGATTGGCGCGAGGAGCGCGCCGAAGGCGGCGCGTCATACGTCATTACCGAGCATAACTGCCCGATCCACGCGATCGCCCACAACTTCACGCAGGCGTGCGACAGCGAGTTGAGCTTGTTCCGCAAGGTGCTCGAGGCCGAGGTGGAGCAGGTGGAATGCAAGGCGAAGGGCGGACAGCGGTGCGTGTACGTGGTGAAGCCTAAGGCGTAGCTCGACCGCGTCCCTTCCCCCAGCCCGACGACTTCGCAAGCCTCCGGCGTCCGTACGCCGCCGGGAACGAACCGAACAACCTTAGCCGAAGCGCCGGCTAAGGTTGTTTTTCGTTTCCCGCAGTCTTGACGATCGCGGAAGAGGGGGGAGCGGCGTACGGTCGTTCTTAGCCGGTCTTGCCTTTTCGTAACGACTTCTTGCTTTCTCGTGACCTGTCGACAACCGGTCCGTCGCGGCGTGGTATAGTGAAAGCATAGAAGAGCGGGCGCCTGGCGCGTTCGTAAAGCGTTTACATCGTCTGGAGGAACTAATATGTATCGACTGTTGATCGTCGACGACGAGCCGATCATCGTCGAAGGTCTTGCGGATTTGTTCCAAGACCTGCCGGCGGCGCATGACCTCGAAGTGTGCACGGCGCAATCCGGCGCGGAAGCGCTCGAAGTGCTGCGCGCGACGAAGATCGATATCGTGCTGACGGATATCGAGATGCCGGGCATCAGCGGGCTTGATTTGAACGCGGAGATCGTGCGGCATTGGCCGCATTGCAAGGTCGTCTTTCTGACGGGCTACAACGACTTCGATTACGTGCAGAACGCGATTCGCAACGGCGGAACGGATTACGTGCTGAAGACGGAAGGCGACGAAGCGATCGTGCGCGCCGTGCGAACCGCCGCCGACAAGATCGCCGAGGAGTTGGAGTTCAAGGCGCTCGTGGACGGCGCGAATCGCAAGCTGCAGTCGACGCTGCCGTTCCGGCAAAAGGAATATTTGACGGAGCTGCTCCAGGGCGCTGCGCAGCCGGCGGCGACCCGCGCGGCGCGGCTTCAGGAACTGGAGCTGCCGATGGATCCGGATGCGCCGCTCTATGCGATCGTCGGCCGCGTCGATCGTTGGCCGGAAGACGTTCGGGCGGAGGAACGGGGGCTGCTGCGGTACGCGGTCCGCAACATCGCGGAGGAGCTGTTCGGCGTTCGCATGCGCATGGCTCACGTCGAATACGGGAAGGACCGGTGGTCGTGGCTCGTTCAGCCGACGACGCCGTCGACCGAAGGCGGCGCGGCGCATACGTTCATCCACGGCTGCTTGGAGTCGGTCCAGTCGCATGCGAGGAAGCTCCTTAGGGTTCCTTGTTCGTTCGTCATGATGCGCGAGCCGTCGCCATGGGACCGCATCGCCGAGACGTTCGAGCTGCTGAAGTGGAGGTTGAATCTCGGGCTCGGTCAAGGGGAAGAGATGCTCATTACAGACGCTTCCCCTTCGCAGGAACCGAAGACGCCGCCGCGGTCCCGGCGGTACGAAGGGGAGCTGGACGCGCTGGAGACGCTGCTGGAGAGCGGACAGCGGGAGGAATTCGCCGCCCTGTTCGACAAGCTGACCAGGGGAGAGACGGCCTCGCAGACGCCTTCGGAGCCGTGCGACGATCGGTACGAGCTGTACTACGCGATCGCAGTTCGGTTTCTATCCTGCCTCAACCGCTGGGGCTTAATGGCGAAGCTGTCGTCCCGAACGAACTTGAACGCGCTCATGAAAATCGAGGAACACGGGACGTGGGACGACGCCGTTCGATACTTCGTCCGGCTCGCCGATCTGTTCTTCGAACACCGGGAGGAAGAGCAGCGGGAGAAAACGAGCGACGCCGTCGGTAAGGTGAACGAGTATATCCTCCGCCATCTAGGCGGCGACGTCTCGCAGACCCGACTGGCGGAAATCGTGTACTTGAGTCCTTCGTATTTATCGCGCCTCTACAAACAGTCGACCGGCTTGTCGCTGACCGAGTTCATTACGAACGCCCGCATCCAGCGCGCGAAGCAGCTGCTTCGGGACACGCCTCACAAAATACACGATATCGCGGCCGAGGTCGGGTTCGAATCGGCTTCGTATTTCACCCGCTTTTTTAAGAAAATGACGAATATGACGCCGCAGGAGTTCCGGGAGCGAACGAACGGGTAAGGCGCAGAAAGGCGGAGTTCCGCGATGAGACGTACGCCGCATCGGGGCGAAGGGAAATTTACGATTTTCGGAAAACTGATCTTGATGTTTCTCGTCGTCATTACCCCGTTGTATACGCTGGGGCTGTTGATTAACGCGCGCGGGGAGGAAAGCGTCCGCGCGGAAATCGCGAACTCCTTGGAATCCCGCGTCCAATTTTACATGAACGCCTTGGAGACGGAAATCGAGAGGATGGTGCAGCTGGAGAGGGAGTACATCTTCGATAAGGATTTGCAGCGTCTCGCGTTCGCGATGCCGATCATGGACGAATACGAACGGACGCAGCGCATTATCTCCGTAGGGGGCAAGCTCAAAGTCATTAAGAGCTCCAGCGCCTACATCCGCAGCGTGAAGGCGTATCTCCCGAGCTACCGTTACGCGATCACGAGCGACGACTTGACGACGAATTTGATCGCGGAGGAATACGAGGCGATGGTGGCGTCCATCGGGCGAACCGAGGGGGCCGTGTACCATTGGAACGGCCGGTACTTTATCAACCGGGCGTATCCCGACGCGACCCAATTCGATCCGAAACGGTCGTACATTCTGAGCGTCGAGCTGTCGGTGCCGGCGCTTAAGGCGTCTCTCGCCGGATTCGCGAATTACGAAGGGTCGGGGTCGGCGCTGCTCGACGCGAACGGCGCATGGTTCATCGGAGGCGGCAGCGGTATCGACGTCGCTTCGTCGTTGGCGGCGCTGCGGGCAGGGGGCGGCGAAGACATCGGGGTCGCCGGAAGCGTTCGTTCCGTGGAGGCGGGAGACCGCATGTATTTGACGGCCGCTCGGACGTCCGAGCTGCTGCAAGCGACGCTCGTCGTGTTTATTCCGTCGCATGAGGTGCTGGGGAAGCTCGACACGTACCGGAATTGGTTTTGGATTTTATCGCTCGTCTCGCTGTTCGTCATTTTTTTGTTTTCCTTTTGGATGTATCGCCTCATCCATCGGCCGCTGTCCCGGCTCGTCCGTTCGTTCCGCAGCGTCGAGAAGCGGCGCCTCGAATTGATCGAGGATACGGGGAACAAGGGCGAGTTCGGCTATTTGTACCGACAATTCAACGCGATGGTCAACGAGCTGAAGGTGCTGATTCATACCGTGTACGAGCAGAAGATCCGGGCGCAAAGCTCGGAACTGAAGCAGCTGCAGTCGCAAATCAATCCGCATTTTTTATACAATTCGTTTTTTATCTTATATCGGTTGGCGAAGCTGAAGGATCTCGACAGCGTCGTCCGCTTCTCTCAATATTTGGGGGAGTATTTCCAATACATCACCCGCAATGCGGCCCGCCAAGTCAAGCTCGAGGCGGAGGTCAACCACGTGAAGGCTTACGTCGAAATTCAGACCGTGCGCTTCTCCGAACGGATCCAAGCCGAGCTTGAACCGCTGCCGCAGCGATTCGCGTCGGTCGCCGTGCCGCGGTTGTTTCTGCAGCCGCTCGTCGAGAACGCGTATAAATACGGCGTCGAAAGCAAGCCGAAGGGCGGAGCGATCCGGATCTCCTTCCAGGAAGAGGAGAACAAGCTGCGCGTCGTCGTCGAGGATAACGGCCCGGGGATGACGGACGAGGCGCTGGAGGCGCTTCGCATTCGCTTGAACGCATCGGGCGACGATGTGGAGACGACCGGGCTCGTCAACGTGCACCGCCGGCTGTGCATCATGTACGGGGAGGGGTGCGGGTTACGCTTGTCTCGCAGCGACCTCGGGGGGCTCCGGGTGGAGGCGTCGCTGCTGCGGTCGGAGACGGACGAAGGAATCGATCAAGTCATGAAAAGTCAATGAAAGAAGAAATGTTATTATTTTAAAAATTATAGAAAAATTTCATAATTTGAGATAGAAAGTTACACATCCTTACAAGGGGGTCAAACGAGTGAAACCATCCATGAGAAAGCTTGCGCTGGTCTCCTTCGCATTCGCGTTCGTGTTTGCGAGCGCTTGCGCGAACGAGGCTGCGGAGGAGCCGGCGGACGAAGGGCAACCGCAGGAGACGCCGAAAACGGAGGAGCCGGCGAAGACGGAGCCGGAAACGATCGACCCGCTCGGGAAATACGAGCCGGGCATCAGCATGACGACGGCTCGGTTCCAGCGGGACGGGGTGCTGTACCCGCCGGGCGACAGCCTGGACAACAACGTCTGGTACCGGGCGTACGAGGAGCTGCTCGGCATTAAGCTGACCAACAACTTCATCTCCAGCGACACGCCGGACGTCCGGTTGCAGAAGATGGCCGTCACGATCGCTTCCGGAGAGCTGCCGGACGTCATCGAGGTCAATCCGCGGGAGCTGCAGATGCTCGTCGAAGCCGACATGATCGAAGATTTGACCGACGAGTGGGAGAAGTATGCGTCTCCGTACGTGAAAGAGATTCGCGCGTCGGGCGGCCGGGATATCGCGATGGAAGCGGCGACGTTCGGCGGCAAGCTGATGGCGATCCCGGACGGAGGCGGCAGCATCGATTCATCGCCGATGATCTGGGTGCGGACCGATTGGCTGAAGAACCTCGGCCTCGAGCCGCCGAAGACGATGCAGGACGTGTTCGCGATCGCGGAAGCGTTCACGAAGAACGATCCGGACAAGAACGGTCAAGCGGATACGTTCGGCCTTGCGCTGAACATGAACGTCTACGACGGCTTCGCCGGCATCGAAGGGTTCATGGCCGGGTTCCATGCGTACCCGTACACGAAGAATAACCTGACGATGTGGCTGAAGGACGACAGCGGCAAGCTGGCGTACGGAAGCGTGCAACCGGAAACGAAGTCGGCGCTGCAGAAGCTGAACGAGATGTTCGCCGCGGGACTCATCGATCCGGAATTCGCCGTCAAGAACGGCACGCAGGTCGCGGAATCCGTCACCTCCGGCAAGATCGGGCTGTATTTCGGCGAATTCTGGAACGCGTCTTGGCCGCTCGCGGAGTTGAAGAGCCGCGACGCGAACGCCGACTGGATGCCGTTCCCGCTCGTCTCCGTCGATGCCGAGCCTGCGAAGCCCGTCGTATTCAAGTCGTCGCCGGACCGGTATTACGTCGTAAAGAAGGGCTACGAGCATCCGGAAGCGCTCATTAAGATGTTGAACTTGTACTATGAGAAAATTTACGGTCCGAATCAAGATCCCGAGAAGTTTCATACGGTGAAAGGCGTAGACGTGAACGGAGAGAAGAAGGACGTTCCGGTGTTCGGATACGCCGTCATCCGCGGGGGGCTTCGCGACAACAACCTTCAAGCGCATCTTCAAGTGACGGAGGCGCTAAAGAACAACGATCCGAGCAAGTTGAAGCCGGAATTCAAGGGCTACTACGACCAAATCGCCGGCTACCGGGCCGGAACGAATCCGGGCGGCTGGTGGCAGGAGCGCACGTTCGGCGAAGGCGGCGCGTTCGACGTCGTCAACCAATACATGCAAGCGAACAACGTGCTTGTCAATGCGTTCTACGGCACGCCGACGGAGACGATGGCGCAGGTCGGCGCAACGCTTCAACAGCTGGAGATGGAAGTGTTCACGAAGATCATTATGGGCGCCGCGCCGATCGACGACTTCGACAAGTTCGTCGCGGACTGGGGCAAGCTCGGCGGCGACAAGATTACGCAAGAAGTCAACGATTGGCACAACAGCGTGCAATAAGAGAAATAACATATCGCGAACGAAAGGGGAGAGCCGGGGGTTGACCTCCGCTCTCCCTTTCGCTTCCGCGGAAAACGGAGGGACGACAAGTGGCGGGGAAACGCTGGAAACTGGAAATACCGCTGCATCTGATGCTGCTGCCGGGTTTGATCCTCATTTTGGTATATAGCTACGGCCCGATGGCGGGCATCGCCATCGCGTTCCAGAAATTTTTCCCGACGACCGGCGTCTTCGGCTCGAAGTGGGTGGGACTCGATAACTTCGAATACGTGTTTAAGCTGCCGAGCTTCGCGAACGTCTTGCGGAACACCGTCTTTATTTCCTTCATGAAAATCGTCGTCGGCCAAATCGTCCCGATCGTCGTCGCGTTGCTCCTGAACGAAATCGTCAGGAAGGCGTACAAGCGGACGGTGCAGACGTTCATTTATTTGCCGCATTTCTTGTCTTGGGTCATTCTGGGCGGCGTCCTCGTCGATATTCTCTCGCCGTCCGAAGGGATCGTCAATCATCTCTTGGCGTCGTTCGGCGCGGCCAAGCCGATCTTCTTCCTCGCGGACAATCGGTGGTTCCCGTACGTGCTGGTCATGAGCGACGTCTGGAAGGACTTCGGCTTCAGCACGATCGTATACCTCGCGGCGCTCACGTCGATTAACCCGGCGCTGTACGAGGCGGCGGTCGTCGACGGCGCGAATCGATGGAAGCAGACGCTGCACATTACGCTGCCCGGCATGGTGCCGATCGTCGTCTTAATGGCGACGCTGAGCCTCGGCCAAATATTGAACGCCGGGTTCGACCAAGTGTTCAACCTGTACAGCCCGATCGTGTACGAATCCGGAGACATTCTGGATACGTTCGTGTACCGGCTCGGTCTCGTAGAATTCCAATACGGCGTCGCGACGGCCGTAGGGTTGTTTAAATCCGTCGTATCGCTCCTCTTTATCGCCGGTTCCTACTACTTGGCGTACCGGTACGCGAACTACAGAATTTTCTAGGGAGGAGGTCGGTCCGGCCATGGTTCAACAAAAATCGGCGGCAAGAACGCTGTTTACCGCATTTAATTATACGTTCCTCGGCGCGTTGGCGCTGCTTTGCATCGCGCCGCTCGTTCACATCTTCGCCGTATCGTTCAGCGCGAGCAGCGCGGCGACCGCGGGGCTGGTCGGCTTGTGGCCCGTCGAGTTCACGACGAAGTCGTACGGTTTCGTCATGGAGAACGACCTGTTCCTGCGGGCGATGCTCGTCTCGATTCAACGGGTCGCGCTCGGGGTAACGATCGGCATCGGGCTGTGCGTGCTGATCGCCTATCCGCTGTCGAAGGAGGTTAAGGATTTCCGATTCCGAACGGCGTACGTGTGGGTGTTCGTCTTCACGATGCTCTTCCACGGCGGCTTGATTCCGAGTTATATCGTCGTGAAGGAAACCGGCATCATGAATACGATCTGGGCGCTCGTTCTGCCCGGCGCGGTGAACGTATTCAACTGCATTTTGCTGCTCAACTTCTTCCGCGCGCTGCCGAAGGAATTGCTCGAAGCCTCCTTCATCGACGGAGCCGGCCATTCGTCGACGCTGTGGCGGGTCGTCCTTCCGGTGTCGACGCCGGCGCTCGCCACCATTACGCTGTTCGCCGTCGTGGGACATTGGAACCAATGGTTCGACGGCTTAATTTACATTAACGATCCGAAGCGGCTGCCGCTGCAGAGCTACCTGCAGACGATTATCGTGCAGAAGGATTTCAGCGAGCTGACGGCGGAAGACTTGGCGAACGTCGGCATCGTCTCCGACCGGACGGTGAAGGCGGCGCAAATTTTCCTTGGATCGCTGCCGATTTTGCTCGTCTACCCGTTCCTGCAGAAATATTTCATGTCGGGCATCGTGATGGGCAGCGTGAAGGAATGAGTTCGATCAAGCGGAAGGCGACGAATAGAGAGGAGAGAACGACGAAATGACGGAGAAACAGTGGGAACGGCTCGATACGAAGAGGGAGGCGTGGGCGCCCGACGAGGCGCTGCGGACGATCGCGGGCCGCAAGGAACGGCCGGCGACGCGGGAAGCGGTCCGGAAGCTGATCGGCGAAGCGGAGACGTGGCTGACCGCTCCGCGCTTCCACGTGATGAACAAGAAGCATACGCCGCCTTCGCGCGATAAACACGACTATATGAGCTTGTCGGTGTACAATTGGCCGAACCCGAACACGCCGGACGGGTTGCCGTACGTCACGAGGGACGGCCTCGTCAATCCGGAGGTGGAAGACTACGACCGTCCTTCGATGAGCCGCATGGTTTCGGGCGTGGAGACGCTGGCGCTCGCCTACGCGGCGACGGGGGACGAACGATACGCGGCCAAGGGCGCGGCGCTGCTCGACGCCTGGTTCCTCGATCCGGCGACGCGGATGAATCCGCATATGCTGTACGCGCAATACATCCCCGGGAACGGCGGGTTCGACCGCCCGGAACGATACCCGGCCGTCTACGTGCCGGGCGTCGACGGAGAGGGGATTTACGTCGCGTTCGGCGGCGTCATCGAGGGCTGCAGGCTCGTCCCGCTCGTCAACGTCATCCCGCTGCTCGAGACGAGCCGCCATTGGGACGAACGCCGGGCGGCCGGTCTGCGCGACTGGTTCCGCTCCTTCCTGCGGTGGCTGCTTGAGCATCAGCACGGGAAAGACGAAGCCGGCTGCCTCAATAACCACGGTTCTTGGTATTGCAGCCAGATCGTCACCTACGCGCTCTTCGCGGGCGAGGAACGCATCGCCCGGACGTTCCTCGAACGGAACGTGCCCGAGCGCATCGCGATGCAGATCGCGCCCGACGGCAGCCAGCCCGAGGAAATATATCGCGCGATTCCGTTCCACTATACCGTCTTCGGACTGCTGTCGTTTTGCAACAATGCGGTGCGCGCCGCCGAGCTCGGCATCGGTCTGTGGGGGTACGAGACGGCCGACGGCCGCGGCATCAAGCGCGCGCTCGATTGGCTGGTCCCGTACGTACTGGAGCCGTCGACATGGCCGTATCGGTCCGTCAAGCCGATCGAGGAGTCGCTGCCGGACGCCGCCGCGCTTCTGTCCATGGCTTATCGCGCTTACGGCGATCCCGTCTACTTGCGCGCTTGGTCGAGTCTGCCGGAGAGCGCCTACCCTCGGGACCACCGGTACCGGCTCTTGTTCCCGCTGCCGTTGTCGGAGGAGGGGGAAGAAGCATGAGCGCGGGCGAATCGCCATGGGCGAATGAGGCGTTGGCTCGGGCGGTCGCCAAGATCGCCGCGAACAGCCGGCGCATCGGCGCGTCGTTCCCGCACAAGGCGACCGAAGGCCGGTACGATGCGGAAGCGATCGACTGGTGGACGAACGGCTTCTGGCCCGGCTTGTTATGGCTGGCATACATGGAGACGGGCGATCCGTCGCTGTCCGCGCTCGCGCAATCGTGCGAGGCTGCGCTGGACCGCGCGCTCACTGAATTCTACGGTCTCCATCACGACGTCGGCTTTATGTGGACGCTGTCCGCGACGGCGCAGTACAAGCTGCTTGGGACGGAGTCGTCGAAGCGAAGAGGGCTCATCGCAGCCAGTTACTTGGCTTCCCGGTTCAACTTGAAAGGCCGCTTCGTGCGGGCATGGAACGACGACCGGCCCGGCTGGGTCATCATCGACAGCTTAATGAATATGCCGTTGTTGTACTGGGCTTCCGAGGTCGCGAACGACCCTCGCTTTCGGTTCGTCGCGGAAGCGCATACGGAGACGGTGCTCCGGGAGTTTATCCGGCCGGACGGCTCCAGCCATCACATCGTCTGCTTCGATCCGCGCACGGGCCGGCGGGAAAGAGCGCTCGCCGGGCAAGGCTATCGGGAGGACTCGGCATGGAGCCGGGGGCAGGCTTGGGCGCTGTACGGCTTGGCGTTAGCGTATCGCTACACGAAGGAACCGGCGTATCTGGCCGCCGCAGGCCGCGTCGCGGATTTTTTCCTTGCGGGCTTGCCGGAGGACGCCGTTCCGTATTGCGACTTCAAGCCGGACGGCGAAGAGACGATCCGGGACAGCTCCGCGGCGGCGTGCGCGGCGAGCGGCATGCTGGAGCTGTGCCGGTGGCTTCCGGGGCAGGCCGGGGCCAGGTACCGGGAAGGCGCCGTCCGCATCTTGAAATCGCTGTACGAGCGTTACGGCGCGTGGGATCGCGAAGATGAAGAGGGACTGATCGTGAAGGGGGCGGTCGACTGCCACCAGAAACGGCAAGTGTCGCTCATCTACGGCGACTTCTTCTTCGCCGAGGCGCTGCAGAAAGCCGCAACCGGTAAGCATTTCTTCTGGTAACGACGTATTCCGACGTCGCACGCCTCGGGGAAGGTTCCCCGAGGCGTGCTTCCGTTTAGGAACCCTTACTTTCGGACTATGCCGTAAAAATTTAATGATGTATAATATTACCTTGCGAGAGCAGTCTTTTTTGCGTCGGGGCGTGGATTTTTCTTACGCGCATGATACATTATGTAGAGAAGCCGTATCGAGGGAGGCGTCGCATGTTCTCATACGATAATATCAGTATTTTGGTCACGTTATTGAATATCGGGTTGGCCGGCTTCGTCATCTTCCTCGAGCGGCGGAACGTCGCGGCCACCTGGGCATGGCTGATGGTGCTGTTGTTTCTGCCGATCGTCGGGTTCGTCGCCTATGTGTTCTTCGCGCAAAATTTAAGCAAGCGGAAGATGTATAAGCTCGAACGCGAAACCGAGATGCGGCTGGCGGGCATCATCGAAGCGCAGCGTTCGGAGTTCAAAGAGCGCGCGCTGCCGTTCCGGGATCCGGTCATGAACCGATACCGCGACTTGATGTATATGAATCTGAAGAGCAGCTCCGCCGTCTTCACCCAAAGCAACGACGTCCGCGTCTTTACCGACGGACGCGAGAAGTTCGAAACGCTGCTCGCCGAAATTCGAGAGGCGAAGGAGAGCATCCATCTCCTATACTATATCGTCAAGGACGACGCGCTCGGGAATCGGATTCTCGACGCATTGATCGAGAAGGCGGAGGCCGGCGTCGAGGTTCGCTTTCTGTACGATCAGATCGGGAGCTACCGGCTGTCCTCAAGCTTCTTCCAACGATTGACGAAAGCGGGCGGGCATGCCGCGGCGTTCTTCCCTTCGAAAATTCCGTATTTGAACATTCGCGTGAACTACCGGAACCATCGCAAGCTCGTCGTCATCGACGGGAAATACGGATACATAGGCGGCTTTAATATCGGAGACGAGTATCTCGGTCTCGATCCGCGGCTCGGCTATTGGCGCGATACGCATCTGCGCATCGTGGGCACCGCCGTGCTTCAGATGCAGATTCAATTCATGTTGGATTGGAATTTGGCATCGCACGCGAAGATTACCGCGGACGAGAAATATTTCCCGGCGTCGGGGCTGCAGGGCGACGTCGGCGTCCAGATCGTCTCGAGCGGTCCGAACTTCTCGATCGAGCATACGCGCAACGTCTATTTGAAAATGATTCACTCGGCGAAGGAACGCGTCTATATCCAAACGCCGTATTTCATACCGGACGAGAGCGTACTGACCGCGCTGAAGATGGCCGTCCTGTCCGGCGTCGACGTTCGAATCATGATCCCGGGCAGGCCGGACAAACGGATGGTGTATTGGGCTTCCTTTTCATACTTGGGCGATTTATTGCAATTGGGGATGCGCTGCTTCCTGTACGACCGCGGATTTCTGCACGCGAAGACGATCGTCGTCGACGGCGAGATCGCTTCGGTCGGCACCGCGAACTTCGACATTCGCAGCTTCCGCTTGAATTTCGAAGTGAACGCCGTGCTGTACGATACCGATACCGCAGGGCGGCTGCGGAGCATCTTCGAGGAAGATATGACGTATTGCCGCGAGTTGACGTTCGAAGAATATCAAAACCGCTCCAAGGGGGAGCGGTTCCGCGAATCTTGCATCCGGCTGCTGTCGCCGATCTTGTAGTTTCGTCAGGCGGGTTCGGTGGCGGAGTCGCTCCGAGGCGCTTCGTCGGCGAAGCGCGCGTTGATCCGCTTGCTCAGGACGAGAGACGCCGCGACCAAGGCGAGAACGAAGAGCAGGCGCCAGGGCTGCTCGAAGTAGACGCCGGGATCGTGCCCGAAGTACGAGATCGTAAAGATCATAATCGCTTTGCCCCCGGAGACGGCGAGCGCGAACGAACGAGCGTTCATGCGCGTCAAGGCGGCCGCCGTATTGACGACGACGAACGGTCCCGCGGGGAGAAGGCTCAGCAAAAACACGTAACTGAACGCGCGCCGCCGGATCCAGTGCATCGCTCTCGCGACCTTCGGTCTGCGGCTCCACCGCAGCATGATCGGATGCTCCGCGATTTTGCGAACGATCAGGAACGTCGTCATACAGCCGGCGACCATGCCGATCCACGTATAGAGAAAGCCCAGCCAAAGCCCGTACGCGACGGCGTTCCACCCGACGATGACGATCGTCGGAAGCGGAGGGACGAACGACTTGAGGAACGGGACGAGCAAACCGGGCAACGGTCCCCACGCACGATAACGGTCCAGCCATTCCGCGAGGCGTTCCTCGGTCAATATAGAGAGAAGGTCGGCGATCATGCTTGCGCTCACCTGTTTTCGATAAATTTTCTAACGACGGCACTTGTTCCATAGTACTAGAAGGAAGTGATAGCGACAAGGGCGAGCGCTTGCTCTTCCGCACTCCGCCCTGTAAAATGGAACTTTACTGAAAACAAGGAGGACTCATTGTGATCCAACGCACAGTATTGTTGAAATTCGACGAAGCGACGACGCCGGAGACGCTCCAGGAGGTTATCGCGCGATTCAAAGCGCTGAAGAACGACCTGACGGGCGTCGCGGAAATTCACGCGGGACTCAATATGGCGGAGCGCAGCAAGGAATACCAGGTCGTTCTGATGGTGCGGTTCGAGGATCGCGCCGCGCTGGAGGCGTACACCGTCAACGAGCGGCATCAAGCGGTCGCGGCGTTCATCCGCGATTCGGGCCGACTTGACAGTATCGGAGTCGACATCGAAATCTAATACATCAGCAGAGAACGATCTCCCTGAGGGTGGAGGTCGTTTTTTATTTCTCTTGACGGCTAACGATCGTTAGCTTATTATTTGGGTAACGAACGTTAGCTTCCTGAAAGGAGCGTGAACCGAATCTCGATGGAAAGAACTTATATCGATCTTGCATCGAACCCGATCGCAAGCCCGACGAAAATCAAAATTTTGGAGGCCGCCATCGAGCTGTTCTCGAAGCGCGGCTTCAGCGGCGCATCGGTTCGAGACATTACGAACGAAGTCGGCATTAAGGAAAGCTCGCTGTATAAACATTTCAAAAATAAAGACGAAATTTTGGAGACGATCTTCGCGTTCTTCCGCAAGGAAGCGGACAAGATCTTGCCGCCGATGGAGCATCTCGACTTCATCGCGGAGAAGATGAATCTCGTCGAATTTCTAGAACGGGGCATGCAGAACTTTAAACGGCATCTCGACGACGAGATCAATCAGAAAATATGGCGGATCATGTACATCGAGCTGTTTCGGCATCCGATGGCGAAGGATATTTACAGGAACGGCATCGTGAAGCGAACGGTCGATTGCTTAGAGGTCGTGTTCGCGAAGATGATCGAGCGAGGCAAGATGGTCACCCGAGATCCGAAGCGGCTTGCGATCGAGTATCAATACCCGCTGTATCCGATCATCGTGGAATACAACTTGCTGATGTCCGAAGGGAAATCGACGGAGGAGATCGATGCCCAGGTTATCGAACATATCCGGTATTTCGCGGATCAATGCGGCGTCACTTCATGATCGAGCAGGAGGCGAATTTGTGCGTATTTTTGCGAAGAAACCCGACTTCACGATTCCTGAGACCGGCATCAGCGCCGTAGAGAAGGTGAAGGTAGGTGGGATCGATCAATATTTGCTCCTTCAGGGAGAAAGGAAGGACAACCCGATCTTGTTATTCCTCCACGGCGGACCGTCCATGCCGCTGCCGGGCGTATCGTCGAGAGGCAGGGATTACACGGTCGCGACCAATACGAGAGAGCTTGTCAAGCATTATGTCGTCGCGTTCTGGGATCAACGCGGGACGGGCAAGTCGTATTCCGCCGGCATCGCTCCGGAGAGCATGACTTTAGAACAATTCGTCAGCGACGCGAACGACATCGTCGACTTGCTGTCAGCGCGATTCGGGCAGCGGAAGCTGTACCTCGCCGGCCATTCCTTCGGTACGTTGATCGGCTTGACGCTCGCCAAGCGGTATCCTGAGAAGTTTCATTCTTACACAGGACTTTCCCAGATCGTCAGCTGGTCGGAAAACGATAAACTTAGCTACGTCTGGGCGTTGAAGGAAGCCCGGCGGCGAAAGCACAAGAAAGCTCTCGCGGAGCTCGAAGCGGTCGGCGAACCTCCCTATCTGGAAGGCTTGGAGCAGTGGGGCGTGCTGCGAAAGTGGCAAACCCGCTTCCAATCGTTGGTATATTCCGATGAGACGATTCGGCATCCGGGACTCGTCCGCGTGACGATGGACATGTTCCGATCGAAGGATTACGGCTTGCAGGATGTCGTGAATTCGTTCTACCGCGGGTTCAAGCTGGTCTATGCGGGGCCGTTCCTCGATGCGCTGCCGTCGATCGATATGGCGGACACCGTCCGAGAGATCGACATTCCGGTTACGTTCATTCACGGCCGAAAGGACGTTCACGTGCACGGGGAGCTCGTTCGGCGTTATGCCGACAACCTAGAGGCGAAGCGGGGGAAACGGCTGATCTGGGTCGATCATTCCTCGCATCTGTTCCACCCGATCGACACGAAGCAAATCGAAAGCATTCTGATTCAAGAAAAATCGAGAACGCGATAGGAGAATACTGCCGATGAACGAAGCTCTTATCCCGATCGCCGCCGGCCTCTTCGTAGTCATAACGGTCGGCATCGCCGGATTTCAACTTTTGTTATTTCTTGGATATCCGCTCGCCGCTTATAGCTGGGGAGGGGCGCACGAAGGCGTATTGCCGCCGCGTCTGCGTCGAATGAGCCTTCTTTCGGCGCCGCTGCTCCTTGCAATGGGCGCTGTTATGTTAGTACATACGAACTTGATCGAGATCGGAATCCCGCTGCCTACGGAAATATTGGTATGGGCGATTACGGCGTTCCTGGGGCTTTCCACGCTCGGGAACCTCGCTTCCCGGAGCAAGAAGGAGAAGCTTGTCATGACGCCGATCGCGGGCATCGCGTTCGCGTCCAGCCTGTTCATTTGCGTCGCGACGCTTTAAATTCGTATTCTCCGGTCGACCAATGCGGCGGACGAGCGAAGGCGGGCGGCAGCTTCGTGCCCGCGTCCCCTAAAGCCGCGTTCAGCTGAGCTTGGGTGAGGAAGAGGCCGCCGGCGAGGTTCGCCCCTCTCACGTCCGCGTCGCGGAAGTCGGCGCCGATCAAGTCGGCCCCGCTCAGGTCCGCGCCGCGAAGGTCGGCGGCAATCAAGAAGGCGCCTCGTAAATTGGCGCCGCGAAGGTCGGCGCCTCGCAAGTTGGCGCCGACGAGGTCTGCGCCGCGACCGTACGTCTTCCGCCGGCGGGAAGGCGGGATTCGAGCGAGCGTCTCGGCGCGAACCAGCTCGGCGGTGCGCAAGAGCAGCGCGTTGACGTTCGCCCGATGCGCCGCCACGTCGACGTTCGCGATTCGCTCGGGATCGAGGGACGCGAGACGTTCGGTCTCTTCCAGCGATTCGCGCAGGGCGGCTCGAATCGGTTCGGCGGCCGGCAGCTCGAGCGCCTCGGAGAGATACCAGAGCAGCTCGTGGAGCGAGCGCAGGATCGGGAACGTCTCGAACATCAGCGGCGCGGATTCCGGCGATTTCCGCCAGTCGACGCCGCGGAAGCCGGAGCGGGACAGCTTCTGCCCGGCGCCGAAGCAATCGAACGTCGTGCAGCCCTTCAGGCCGTTGTCCCGCAAGCCGGCATGGATACCGCAGCGGAAGTCTGAACGGAGGTGCCGACAAGGCGTCCCGGCGTCTTTGTCGAAGGCGAAGTCCGCCGAAGCGGCGAAAGGGAGGGCGACGCAGCATAAGCCGAAGCAGTTCTCGCAATCGGCCATCAGATCGCGGCGGCGAGGTTGGATTTGATTATGGTTCATATCATGGTGCTCCTATCTATCGTTTCCTAACGAGTAGTATAAGACAGGTTGAAGAGAGTTTCATTATTTTTTCAATATGAACGAACGTTCACTATTTACAAGTTAACGAACGTTCATTTATAATGAGATTCATTCCATCGAATCCCAAAGGAGAATCATTTCATGAACACTGTCGCGTATCGAACCAAACCGAAAGTCGGGAGCGCCGCTGCAACCCGATGGCCCCTTATGATATCTTTAATCATGCGGACGTCGTTTTTTCTCATTTTCGGACTGGCCATTGCCGGAGCGTTCGCGGCCGCCGGGGCGGAGCATCCGCTCCGAGCCGCGGAGAAGTGGTGGCCGTTCCAAGCGATTCTGGCGAACGTCGCAACGTTCTTCGTCCTTCGAGCTCTCGTCCGGAACGAGGGAGGAAGCTACCGGGCGCTGTTCGGAATGAGAAGGAGTCTTCTTGCGAAAGACGGCAAACAATTCGCCGGCTTACTCGTCGTCGGATTCGTCTTGGGCGGGCTGCCGCTGTATCTGTTCTCCTACTTGATATTAGGGAGCGTCGTTCCTCCGGATCTGATGTTCCAGCCGTTGCCGCTGTGGGCCGCCATCGTCGCAGTCATCGCATTCCCGCTTACGAACGCGCTCGTAGAGACGCCTACGTATATCGGATATGCGTTGCCCCGGCTGCGGGAAGCGACCGGCAAGCTGTGGTCGGCGGCGCTGCTGGCAGGGCTGGCGCTCGCCTTCCAGCATGTGGCCTTGCCGATCGTCGCGGACGTTCCTTATATGCTCTGGCGCTTCGCGGCGTTCATTCCGCTGGCGGTCGCGCTCGGTTTCATCTTTCACCGCACCAATCGGCTGCTTCCGATCGCTGCGGCTCACGGCGTCATGGACCTTCAGCTTGCGGTTACTGTACTTTTGTATTCCATATAAGAAAGGGTGCTTGGATTGGATCAACTATTCCCTGCGAAGGAATCCGGCAACACGAAGCGACGGATCCTGGAAGCCGCCATAGACTTGTTTTCGCTGAACGGGTATTCCGCGGTGTCCGTACGAGAGATTACGAAGCAGGTCGGCATTAAAGAAAGCGCGATGTACAATCACTTCAAGACGAAGGACGATATTCTCGACTCGATTTACCGACTGTTCACGAGCATGAGCGAAGGGAACGGACTGCCCGACGAAGCGCAGCTGAAGGCGATCTTGGAGCATACGGACTTGGAAACGTTCTTGAAGCAGGGGTTCGAAATTTACAAGCGGACGATCGAAAATCCGCTCTTGGTCAAAATATGGAGAATATTGAATATCGAGCAGTACCGCGATCCGCGCGCGCGGGACATTATTCTGACGTATATCTATAAAGGGACGATCGACTTCTTGGAGGCGGCCTTCGCCTTGCTGCAGGAGCAACGGAAAATGAATGACGAGTACAGTCCCAAAGTTTTGGCGATCGAGTATCAATATCCGATCTTCTCGATGATGACGGAATACTTGCTGCTTACGTTCGACGGGAAGGAGACGGACGAGCTCGAGGATCGAGTTCGAAGTCACATCCAGTATTTTACGAAGTATGTAAAAAACTAAATTTTAACGTATACGGAAAAAGGGGAAAACATCATGACGGCGCAAACGAACGTCGTAGTAAACTCGGCCAAGGGCTTGTCCACGCCGGCGGTCACCTTTGTTTTTTTACTTGGGATTTTCATGGGGGCGTTGGACCACGGCATCGTAGGTCCAGCCCTGAGTTCGATCATGGCGGAATACGGGCTTCGAAGCGGCTGGGGGGTCTGGAGCTTTACGGTATACACGTTGTTGTTCGCGGTCAGCATCCCGATTTGCGGGAAGCTGTCCGACCGATTCGGACGCAAGCCTGTCTTCGCTGCGGGCATAGCCTTGTTCGGCATCGGTTCGTTACTGTGCGCGTTCGCCCCGACGTTCTCTGTTTTCTTGCTCGGCCGCGCGGTGCAAGCGATCGGGACGGGCGGCATCTTCCCGATTACAGGGGCTCAGATCGCTGCATCGTACCCGCCCGAGAAGCGGGGCAGAATGTTGGGGTTGATCGGGGTAAGCTTCGGAGTCGGTACGATCCTCGGTCCCGTCGTCGGCGGGTTGATCATCGCCAACTTGCCGTGGCAGTGGATTTTCCTGGTGAACGTTCCGATTTCTATTATCATTCTGTTGCTTATTTCTACATACCGAACGCGGCAGGAAACCGTCCGCAAGCCGATCGATTTCGCAGGGATCGGACTGTTGACCGTCGTCGTCTTCGCGATCATGTACGGCGTGTCCGCCGCCGACTGGAAGTTTATCGCCGCGGGTCTCGTTATCGTTCCGATCTTTCTCCGGATCGAGAAGAGGCAGCCGGATCCGATCCTGAACGTACGGTATGTTACCAACGGCTCTATCGTCGTCTTGTTGATTGGCTCGCTCTTCTCGGGTTACGTCATGGCGACGGCGACGAACATGCTTCCCTACTTCGCGGAGAGAGTCCTAGGGATCCCGAGAGGCGACTCCGGTATCAGCGTAACGCCGCTGGCGATCGCGTCGATGGTCGCTTCGCTCGTCGGCGGCATCCTCGTCGACAAGATCGGCGCGAAGCGAACGCTCGTCGCGGGTTTCGCGCTCGTCGCGGCGGGAGCGCTTTCCTTGGCGTTCTTGGTCGAAGGGTTGCCGGAATTCTTGAGCGTGCTCGTCTTGCTCGGCTTCGGCGTCGGCATCGTCATCGGCGCTCCGCTCAACGTCTTGATGCTGCAAGCGGTCGAACCGAACGAAACCGGGTCGGCGATCGGGTACTTAAGTTTGTTCCGCTCCTTGGGGTCCACCTTGGGACCGACGATGGCAGGCATGTTCCTCGTATCGTTCGCGAACGGCTTCGCCGCCGCCTTCCTCGTTAGCGGGATCGTCTCCGCGGTCGCCATCGTCGTTCTATTAACGTTCGCGAGAGGCGCAAGGCGAGCGGGGCAGTAAATCATCGCTGTAATATACAGTCGGGGAGTATCCTATATGATGCACGTATGAACACGCCGGCGTTCCGAAGCGAAATTCGGATTCCCGTTACGAAAAGAACGACGATGTATACGCCTGAGAGGCCGGCTTCCCGCGAAGCCGGCTTTTCATTTTCCGACGAAAAGTTGGAATGATAAGGAACAGAACAAAGGGGGAACGACCGATGAGCGAAACGTTATTGATGGAACTGAAGATGTTCGTCGAGGAGTTGGAGCGTAAGGAGCGAAGCGCAGTCTATCGCGTGCCGGACGAAGCGGTGAAGAACGTAAAGCGGGCGAAATCGTTGGAGCCGCTGTTGCACGATATGTTCATGCAGGCGATCGGGCCCGGCGGGATTCGTCTAGAGCCGATCCTTCGAAGGGAATTCGGCATCGATGCCGCTCTGACGGACCGTATCGACCAATGGGCTCCATACGACAAGGAACGAATGGCGGACGCGCTGCACGACGCCGTCGATCGAGCGGACATTCGGGCAGGCAACCAAGGGGTGTTCTTCAAGGGGACTCCGAGCCGGGAGGAAGCGCAGGACGCGCTCCGGATGCTCCGAACGATCGCGCATGCCGCGGTCGCGATTCGCTTCGCCGAACGCTCCGCCGGGCCGGAGCCGTATGTCGAGATGCTGGATGGGGCGCTCCGATTTTACGAGCTGCCGAATACGTTCCCGGAAGGAACGCCCGCGGATTACCGCAGCTTGCTATCGGAACGGCGGCTCGCTTCCATGTCGGGGAGCGACGACGTGACGAACGCTTTGAAGGCTTTCGCCAGGGCATGGTATCAGCGATCTTCATTCACCTTCCTGGAGAACCCGGACGACTACTTCTCCTACGAGGAGGTAGAGCCATTGCTTTATGCGTTGACGGAGGAGCAGACGGAGCGGCTTCGGGCTCGATATACCGAGCGGGTCCGGGAGCTTTTCGAGACCGCGAGAAGAAAGAAGGACCTCGACCGCGCGCGGAAATTAACGACGATGCTGGAGACGGTCATCGGCTGGCATCCCCGACCGATCCGATAAACGTCCGATGCTTTTCTATTCCTTTATTCTTTTCAACGTGTTCAATATTTCGATCAGCGCTCTAAAGCTTTTCGTCATCGCCGTCGCGGAGCCGAAATTCATGACGATCCGGATGTCGGAATCGGGGCTGTCGAACATGTGCGCGGCAGTTATCCCGATATGCCCCCTCAACCGCGGGAGGTTTCTCAGCAGGAAGAAGAACTCCTCGAAACGAATCTCCATCATGCCGTACCCGTAACGGATCCCGGTTCGGAATCGGTTCGCGAAGTCGTCCATGACGCGAAGCGATTCCGGACGGAGGAAGCCTCCCTTCCTAAGCGCTTTTAAGAAAGTCATAAGGTCTCCGGTCGTCGTAATCACGCCGCCGCCGGCCCAGTCGCAGCTCATGCTGCGATACCGGCTCATCTCGACGCCGTTCAGCCGGATGTCTTGGATCGGTCTGATTCCGCGTTTCGGTTCGCCGTAGAACATCAAGTAGGAATCGTCCATATGCAAGGGGGAGAACATTCGTTGATCGAGACATTCGCCGAAGGTGATGCCGGTAACGCGTTCCACGATTCGGCCCAGCAAGACGTAACCGGTATCCGAGTAATGAAAGACCGTGCCCGGAATGCCGACGCATCGTTGATGTCGTCTCGTGAAGTCGACCAATCGTTCCGGCGTCCAGAATTCATCGGGGCAGCGAACGATACGTTCCAGGAAAGACGGGGAGCGATGGACGGGACCCTCGAAGTAATCGGCGACGCCCGAGGTGTGTCCGAGCAGCTGCTTGACGGTCGCTTGATTCGCGTAATCCTTGCCTTGATACACGAAGAGACCGCTCAGCTCGGAAGGGGACAAATAATTCGCGACAGGATCGTCGATGGAGAGCGCTCCCTGCTCGGCCAGCTTCATTACGAGCGCGGCGGTGAATACTTTCCCGATGCTGGCCGCATGGAACGGCTGGTCGAGATCGATCGGCGCGCCGTTCAGCGCGGAGAGGCTGCCTTCGGAGAAGCGATAGGCGAAGCTCTCGCTCTCTACGTGAACCTGTAAGCCGCTTTGATCTCGCCCGCTTCGCAGCGCGCGGAAAAAATACGCGTCGAGATGCGTTTTCGCTTCCGCCTTACTTAGAGGTCTCGTAGAAAGGCGGTACAGCGCGAATCCGATCAATCCGACCGCGACGAGAAGGAATAACGCTGCTTCCCAATAGGGCATACCTATCGCCTCCGTGGATGTCGATTGAATTTGTGTTCAAGATATATTACTATTAGGTATATATCCAATAGTATGAGTTAGACAAGTCAGCTGTCAACCGCTTTAAGGAGATCGACCGATGGAATATGTCGTGCTAGGGTTGTTGATCTTGAAAAGTCAGACGCTTTATGAATTGAATAAGGCATTTCAGCAAGGGATCGCGTTGTTTTACAGCGCCAGCTACGGCAGCTTGCAAACGACGTTGAAAAAATCGCTGAACCAAGGGCACATCGGGTTCCATGAACAAGTGGACAACGGCCGCAACAAAAAGGTGTATTTTATTACGGAAGCGGGAACGAAGGCGTTCATGGAGTGGATGGAAGCGGAGCTCCCGACGAGCCGATTGGAATCCGCCGCGCTCACGAAAGTATTTTTCCTGGGCTTGATCGACGGCGCGGAGAAAAGAAGGTTCATTATTCAAGAAATCATTGATAAAATAAAATCCGTCCAAACCGATCTCCAACGTATGGACAAGCGCTTACAACAAATCCAAGCGCCCGATGCGCATTCGGATACGTTCGCCTACCAACGGAAGACGTTGGATTACGGCATCGAGGCGCATCGATTCGCAAGACGTTGGTTCGAGGATCTGCTAGCGGAGCTGCGACAGCTCGAATAGAATGCATAAGAGGAGCGAACCGCCATGGCGATCGGACATTCCTTGCGTTCGATCTTGAACCGATACTTTACCGGAAATTCAATGGATTATAAGCAAACGTTCGGCATTATCCTCCCGATTTTCGTGGATAATGCTTTTCTTGTTTTCATGAGCTTGCTCAATACCGCGATGATCGGTTCCGCAGGCGTCGCGGCGATCAGCGCGGTCAGCATGGTGGAGTCGCTCAACCTGTTTATCGTGAATCTATTTCTGGCGTTGGCCGCGGGCGGAACCGTCATCGTCGCGCAGTACAAAGGCGGCGGGCAGCACGAGATGGTGTCGAAGGCGGTCTCGCAAGCTATCTCGGTCGTTACGATCGTCTCATTATTCATTAGCGTCTCGGTCATCGTCTTTCACGTCGGGATCTTGGATTTTCTATTCGGAGGCGCGGAAGCCGAGGTGTTCGACAATGCCCGAATTTTCTTAATCGGCAGCTGCTTGACGTTCCCGCTCCTCGGGGCGTACCAAGCGGTGACCGGCGCGTTGCGGGGCGTCGGCGCGACCAAGGTCAGCTTGTTCCTGTCGGTCATTATGAACCTTACGAATTTCGTCTTGAACATCGTATTTATCGTACTGATGGACCTAGGGGTCGTTGGCTTGGTATTCTCCTTGATCGCGGCCAGAATCGTAGGGGTGGCCGCATCGATGTATTATTTGATCCGGCATAGTCCCAACCTTCATTTCCAATTGCGTCACCTATGGAAGCTGGATGGGGCGATCGTCAAGAAAATTATGTATATCGGCGTCCCGTTCGCCATGGAGCAGATGTTCTTCAACGGCGGAAAATTGCTGACGCAGACGTATATCGTCCAATTCGGAACGATGGCGCTGACGGTCAACGCGATCGGCAACACGATCGCGGGGGTATACCAAATCGGGGCGAACGCGTTGTCCATCGCGATCGTCACCGTCGTCGGCCAGAGCATCGGACGGAAGGATATCCAGGACGCCAGAAAATTCGTCAAATCGTTCGTCGGTCTGTCCACGATTTGGTTCGGGCTCGCGTCGGCGGTCATCTTGCCGTTCTTCCCGTATCTCGTACGACTGTTTTCCCCGCCCGAAGGCATTATCCCGACGGTCTTTACGTTAGTCGTCTTGATCGCGATCGCGCAGCCGCTGTTCTGGACGCTGAGCTTCTTATTGCCGTCGGCGTTGCGGGCAGCCGGGGATTCCAAATACACGTCGATTACGGCGCTGCTCACGATGTGGTTGGTTCGAGTCGTGCTCGGTTACATATTGGGCGTAACGCTTGGATTCGGCATTATCGGCGTCTGGGTCGCCATGATCGTCGAATGGGGCGTTCGCGGGCTGATTTTCGTTTGGAGGTTCAAGGGGGATAAGTGGTACCGTCACGACTTGGTATAGAACCTGTTCGGAATAGGAGAAATCAATTCACGTGATGACGACGCCGATCGTATCCAGCAAGCTGTATATTCCTGCGCCGCGCGCGAACGCGGCGTCCCGCCCTCGGCTGTTGGAACGCTTTGAACGAGCTCGATTCCGATCGGTCCGTATCGATCAAGGCTCCGGGTCCGCGTTCCTATGATGACCGCTTATTATCTAAGACGATCAACTGGGAAGAGGATTGTTTGGCGACGGATTTCGTATGATCCACCAGGTTGACAATATCGCGGTAGGCAATCTTAGCCCCGTAGAGTAACAAGGGGACGCCGATCGCGTCGATTTTCAACCAACGAGACAGCATCCCTCCGAGGGTCATGGGGAGCGGTACCGTCGGAGAAGTGTTTGATAGGACGATCTTCTCGTGCAACCGGTTTTCCTCCATCAACATCGACAACAAATTCACAACCCCCGGAATTAAGATCTTGGACCTGCCCCGCCCCATGGTGTATACCGGGTTCCCTTCGTCGTCGATTCCGTGAAAGAACAGTTTCCCGCGATCCGCATACACAAGCTCGTTGAAGTTATGCGTCGTCAGGATTTCATGTCTGGTCGGCGCTCGCGTCGGAGTTAGCTTCTTCAGATGATACGCCGCGGCCATCACGGTCGTATGGGTACCGCCAAAGTCATTATAGATGTATATCACGAAAACCGCCCCTTCGGTTGGCATCCTGTGTAATCGCTGCGATTCCCCGTCTTGTTCATCCCGTAACCAAAAAATTCTTGAGTATTATTTTCTTTCTTCGCTCCGCCCATACCCTCGACGACGAAGTTCGGTTTCGGTTATTGCATCTTCGCCGCCGGCAAGCCTCGGTTTCCCGATTAATCCGTAGTAGAAAAGACGATCGATATCTTGAAGCATCGCGGGGCTCGAATGCGCCATAAATTCCGGTCGAGCAAGCGCTTCTTTAAACATTTGAATATAAAACAATACCGCTTCTATCGAAAGATTCGGGTCGATACAGCCTTCTTGCTTGCCGATTTGGATCAATTTTCTGAAAAAAGGAATCGTCCGCTCCTCGTAAAACGCTTCGATATACTCGCGAACCGCCGGTTCGCCGCCGAGTTGAACAAGATCCATGCTCACTCGTTCCGCCAATTCGCCCCGACCGCGTAAAAAAAGTTCCATTTTTTCTTGGAAAGGGATCGCTCTCTCTAACATTTCCTCATACTTGTTCATGGATTGATTCATAAGATCGATCAGCGTCATTCGGACGAGCTCTTCCTTGCTGCCGAAATAATTGTAAATGGATACGGGAGATACGTTAGCCAGCTTGGCGATTTCCGCGATACTCGTTTTTTCGATCCCGTATTTGCTGATCAAGTCGATGGTTGCCCTCATAATTTGCTCTTTCTTCTTTTCCGTACGCAATTGATAACCGTTCATATCCGCTCACCCCAAGAAGTACTATACCGAATGTTTTGTAACGTTTCAATTCAACTATTACAAAATTATGTTGCGATCAGCCAATCTCAGTCTTATTATGAATTTAATGAACTATTTCATTACAAAACATAAAAAGGATGTGTGCTCATGAACCGAATACCTGGTCCCCGTTCCATCGCAGGCTGGAGATGGAACATGTTCCGTTTCTTCCGGAATCCGTTCGCCTTTCAGCGGTGGCTGTATGAAACGTACGGCACGCTCTCCGCCCTGGGCCAAGGCGACAAGCCTTCGACGGTTTTCGCTTTCGGTCCCGAGATGAATCGTCAAATCTTGACGAATCCGGATTTTTTCGAGGTCAGTACGGCATTGGTCAAGGTTCCTAAAGACACAAGAATGGGTGAATTGTTTTACAACAACCTAGTGCTCATGTCCGGCGAAAAACATAGACGGCATCGTCGTCTGATGCAGCCGGCTTTCCAACAGGATCAAATTAGACAGTACGGCCGCGATATGGCGACGATAACGGGAAGGCTGGCCGACGAATGGGAGGGAAGGACGGAAATCGACTTGAACGTCGAGATGAAAAAGCTGACGCAGCGAATCGCCGTGAAGACGCTGTTCGGCGTGCAGGACGAGGAAGGTATGGATCGGATGGGATCGCTGATCGACCGAATGACGCGGTCTCTCTTGCTTGTCACGCTCGCGCCCGTCGATATTCCTTTCACTCCTTATCATCGCGCGTTGCGGATTGCGGAGAAACTCCATGCGCGGATTCGTTCCATGATTCATGACAAACGGCGCGATCCGGATGAAACCGATGTACTTGCCGCTCTAATTCGAGCGCATGACGAGGATGACGCGACATTAACGGACGAAGAGCTGATCGGGCATACGTTCTCGCTGTATGTCGCCGGGCACGAAACGACGGCCAACGCCTTGACTTGGGCGCTTTTTCTGCTCGTTCAGCACCCGGATACCTATGCTAGCGTTATGGAGGAGTTGAATGCCGTGCTGAGCGGCAGTCCGCCGACGTTGGAACAGTTGAGCGAACTACCGCTCCTTGACGGCGTGGTCAAAGAGAGCTTGCGTCTGCTGCCGCCGGCCGGAATCGGTACCCGGGTCACCGCCGCTCCCTGCGAACTGGACGGATATTTTCTTCCGGAGCGTACGAACGTCTTTTTTAGTCAGCTCATCACCCATCGGCTGCCGGAACTGTACGAAGAGCCGGACCGGTTCAAGCCGCGGCGATGGGAGACGATCAAACCGTCCGCGTTCGAATATTTGCCGTTCAGCGCGGGACCGCACATGTGTATCGGTTGGCATTTCGCCATGCAGGAGCTCAAGATCGTCCTTGCCGTCCTGCTTCAGCGGTACCGGTTCTCGGTCGTCCGCGACGCTAGAATCAGTCCGAATCTGATGATGCGGCCCGTTCGCGGTATGCCGATGCGCATCGGCCGGCACGACGGAAGGTTCGAACGGGTAACGGTGCGCGGCTCCATCCATCAAATGATCGAATTTTAAGCAGCCGCGACGTCACGGTTGGGATTAGGGTTTCTCGCCATTTTAGGGTAAAATCAATGAAAGATTTTACCATCGAAATCAAACTTTGCACAAGGAAGCGGTGCCCTATGACCACCAACAAGAAACCCAATCGATTAGCTCAAGAAAAGTCGCCGTATTTGCTGCAGCACGCTTACAATCCGGTCGACTGGTTTGCTTGGTCGGACGAAGCTTTCGAGAAGGCGAAACGAGAAAAAAAGCCCATTTTCTTATCCATCGGTTATTCGACCTGCCATTGGTGCCACGTCATGGAGCGCGAGTCGTTCGAGGACGACGAGGCGGCGGGGCTGCTGAACCGCGAATTCGTCTCGATCAAGGTGGACCGCGAAGAGCGTCCCGACGTGGACAATCTCTACATGACCGTCTGCCAGGCGATGACCGGGCAAGGCGGCTGGCCGCTGACGATCGTCATGACGCCGGACAAGAAGCCCTTCTTCGCGGGCACGTATTTCCCGAAGCGCAAGCGATTCGGCCGTAACGGCTTGATCGACGTCCTGGAGCAAATCGCGGGGAAGTGGAAGGAAAACGCGCAGCTCGTCATCGACGCCGGGGAGACGGTCGCCGATCAGACGGCTCGTCGCATGATCTCCAACTTGAAAGGCGAGGTCACGGAATCGTTGCTGGACGAATCGTTCGTCATGTTCAAGCAGCTGTACGACGGCGAGTACGGCGGCTTCGGCGAGGCGCCGAAATTTCCGACGCCGCATAACCTGATGTACTTGCTGCGGTATTACGCTTCGACCGGGGAGGACGACGCGCTGCAGATGGCCGAGAAGACGCTCGACGCCATGTATCGCGGCGGCCTGTTCGACCATATCGGGTTCGGCTTCGCGCGATATTCGACCGACCGGGAATGGCTCGTGCCGCACTTCGAGAAGATGCTGTACGACAACGCGCTGCTCGGCATGGCGTACACGGAAGCGTACCAGCTGACCGGCAAAGCGAAATACCGAGAAATCGCGGAGCTCGTATACGCATACGTCCTGCGGGATATGAAAGAGCCGGACGGAGGATTCTACTCCGCGGAAGACGCCGATGCCGAAGGGGAAGAGGGCAAGTTTACGGTTTGGACCCCTGAAGAGGTGCGCGAAGCGTTAGGCGCGGAGGACGGCGAGTGGTTCTGCGATGTCTACGGCATTACCGCGGAAGGCAACTTCGAAGGGCGCAGCATTCCGAATTTGCTGCATGGATCGCTCGAATCGCAAGCGGCGCGGAGCGGGACGGAGGAGACGGCGTTCGTCGATCGAGCCGATCGGCTTCGCCACAAGCTGTTCCTCCGCCGCGAGGAGCGCGTCCATCCGGGGAAGGACGATAAGGTGCTGACGTCGTGGAACGGCTTGATGATCGCGTCGCTCGCGAAGGCGGCCGCCGCCTTCGACCGGCCGGAGTATGCCGAAGCGGCGACGTCGGCGGTCCGCTTCGTTCTGGAGAAGCTGCGAACGCCCGAAGGCCGGCTGCTCGCGCGCTACCGCGACGGAGATTCCGCGTTCCCGGGATATATCGACGATTATGCGTTCCTGACCTGGGGGCTGATCGAGCTGTACCAGGCGACGTTCGAGCCCGAGCTGCTGCGCTTCGCGACGGAGCTGACGCAGGACGCCGTCCGGTTGTTCTGGGACGAGGAGGGCGGAGGCTTTTATTTCTACGGCTCCGATGCGGAGCAGCTGTTCACGCGAATGAAAGAGGTGTACGACGGCGCGATTCCCGCGGGCAATTCGGTGATGGCGAACAACCTGCTGCGCTTGGCGCGGCTGACGGGGGAGCAGCGGCTGACCGGATATGCGGAGCGTATCTTCGCGGCGTTCGCAGGGGCGGCGAAGCAGTACCCGACGGGACATTCGATGATGCTCATGGGATTGTCGCTCGCGTACGGCAAGCCGCAGGAGATCGTCATCGCAGGGACGAGAGGGGATGCCGAGACGGAGGCGATGCTTCGAGCGGCGCGATCGGCGTTCCTGCCGCATGCGGTCGTGCTGCTGCGGGACGAAGCGCTCCCGCATCTCGCCGACAAGACGCCGGTGAACGGCGCCGCCGCCGCGTACGTATGCGAAAATTACGCATGCCAAGCGCCGGTAACGTCGGCGGAAGCGTTGAAGGCGGCGCTGAAGCCGAAAGAAGAATAAATCGAGAACGTCGATCCCTGCGGGTCGGCGTTTTTGGTTTGCCGGGGAAGCGCTGCCTTTTGCGTGGATCCCGCAATTCTTTGCGGAAGGATCTTCCTTATTTGCGCGTTGCGGCGGCTACGCCGGTGATAGGATGAGGTCAAGACGAACGAATCCTATCTATCGGGAGGAACACATGAACATTCAATTTCTGCAATGGGGTATGCTTTCCTTTATGATCGGCCTAATCTTATCGCTTCCGCTCGCGGCGGTGCATTATCAGAGCTCTCCGTCGTGGACGAACATCTTCACGAACCCCCGGAAGCTGAAATCGGCGCATCTGGATTTCTTCACGCAAGCGTTCGCCGCCACGTTCGCGTACGTGCTGGAATTCGCTTCGGGAACGCAATTTCCCGCTTACGTCGCGATCCCGCTTATTTTCGGAACGATCTGCAATCCGCTTCTGCTTCTGCTCGAAGCGACGCCGCTTCCCCGATCGGGCTTCGGAGCGATCTTGTACAAATCGCTTCGAGCGACAAGCCCGCTCGCCTTGTTGTTCGCTTGGTTCGCCATCGCTTGGATGGTCTTGCCTACTTCGCTGATCCTCTTTCTTGCGCTCTTTACCCTCATCGGCGTACTGCTCATACTTACCTACAAAGGGCGGAAGAAGGAGTAACCGAATATGAAACACCGCAATGTGCTGATCACGGGAGCGAGCGGCGGGATCGGATACGAGCTAGCCAAACGATTCGCCGCGAACCAATGTAATCTAATTCTAGTTGCCAGAGATCGGGCGAGATTGGAGGAAATCCGTTCCGAACTGACCGCGCCGGAAGTCGACATTACGATCATCGAGAAGGATTTGACGGAGCCGATGTCCGCTTCGGAGGTGTACGAAGAAACGGCAAGGAGAAACATCCGGGTTCATGTGCTTGTCAACAATGCGGGCATCGGATGGTACGGACCTTTCCGCGAGAGCCCTTTGCGGCAGCAGCTTCGCATGATCCGGCTCAACGCGACGGCCGTAACGGAATTAACGTATTTGTACGTCAATGATATGATCGAGGATCGATACGGAAGGATATTGAACATCGCTTCCATATCCTCTTTCCTCCCCACGCCGATGATGAGCGTATACGCTGCGACGAAGGCTTACGTGTCTTCTTTCTCCGAAGCCTTGAACAGCGAGCTCAGGAATCAAGGGGACATCTCGGTTACGGCGTTATGCCCCGGATTTACGAAGACGAATTTTTTGGAAAAGGCGAACCTGCAACCGATGGAAGCCTTGTTGGGCAACATCGCTTTGGATCCTGCCGTCGTTGCGCGGGACGGATACCGGGCGCTTCTGGGAAAGAAGGCGATTCGGATCAGCGGCGGACTGAACAAATTTCTTTACGCAATGATTCGAGCGCTGCCGAGGAGCTGGATGCGAACGTCGGCGGCTCTCGTTTTCAAGAAACCTTAAGAAAATATTTAGAAATTCTTCAGCTTATCTTATCGGAAGCGAACGCCGCGTTGTATATGATGAAGGAATAGCAAGCGTTGGCGAACCGATAAGGAGGAAGTTTCTTGAATCGCAAGGGCAGGCGTCTCGCGGCGCTCGTGACGGCGGCGGTCGCGTTGGCGGTCGTCGGCACGGAGGATCTCGATGCGAAGGTCGCGAGAATGATGGATGAGGCGAAGGAAAGATTCGCGGGGAAGACGGCGCCCTCGATCGCGATCGAAGGCAGCGCCGCGACGGTCGTCGACGCGAACAGCGGCGTCGCATTGTTTTCGAAGCAGGCGCATCGACGGATGTACCCCGCCAGCACGACGAAGATCATGACCGCCCTGCTCGCGCTCAAATACGGCGAGCTGGACGAAACGATCGTCGTCGGAGAAGAGGCGCGGCCGGAGGCGCCGGACGAAAGCACGGCCGGGCTGACGGAGGGACAAGCGTTGACGCTTCGCGACGCGTTATCCGGCTTGATGCTGCCGTCCGGGAACGATGCGGCAAGAGTCGTAGCGCGATACATCGTCGAGAAGACGGAGGGGGGGCCCGTCCCGAATTGGAACGAGCGATTCGCGGCGCTGATGAATGCGGAGGCGGAACGGCTCGGCGCACGCGATACGCATTTCGCGAACCCGCACGGTCTGCACGACCCCGATCATTATTCGACGGCGAGCGACTTGGCGCTGATCGCAAGGGAGGCGATGAACGATCCGGCGTTCCGGGACATCGTCGCCGCGAAGTCCTACCGAAGCGAGGCGGGGGACGCGTGGTTCGGCAATCGAAACAAGCTGTTGGACGAGGAGGGGGAGTTTTATCTCCAAGGCGCGAACGGAGTCAAGACGGGTTTCACGTCCGACGCGGGGTACTGCCTCGTCGCCTCCGCCGAGCGCGACGGAAGGCTATTGATCTCTGTCGTGCTTCAATCGACGGAAACCGACGTATGGACGGACACCCTTCGATTGATGGCTCATGGATTTTCCACGTAAAAAAACCGCTTCCCGCGTAAAAATCCGGGAAGCGGTTTTCCGTTATATCGTTTACTTCGCGCGGAGCAGCTCGGTCCACAGCTCCCCCGGCTCGTAGCCGAGCCGCCAAGCCGCTACGCCGGCGAGATCGTGCTTTTTCGCGATGTCGACGCGCGCAAGGATCGTCGCGACGTTTTCCATCCAGAACACGTACCGCTTGCCGTCCTTCGCGTATTCGACCTTCTCCAGGCCGTATCTCGCGTCTTCGGTTCTCGCGACCTGAGCGCCCTCGAGCGCCTTCTCGATGTCCTTCATCCAGACGGCGCGGTTCGACACCAGCTTGCCGGCGGCGTCCACTTCCCAGACCCGAATGTAATAAGGTACCCCGAGCAGCAGTTTGGAACGCGGAATCCCGTAGCTGAGGAATTCTTCGACGCCTTGCTCGGTCCAGCTCATGCCGGCCACCGGACCCGGCGAATCGCTGCCGCTGTAGAACTGATCGTACGTCATAATGGCGACGTAATCGACGTATTGGTGCAGCTTCTCATGATCGAAGGCGGTCAAATGATTCCATGCGGTACTGCCTCTCGGCAGGTCGATGGACATCGTCAGCCCCGCGGCGCGAGCGGCTTCGCTCAGCGCCTTCACGAAAGCGGTGTACCGGTCGCGATCCGACCCGGCCATGCTCTCGAAGTCGAGGTTGAGGCCGTCCGCCCCGAGCGCGACCAGACGGCTCACCAACGCGTCGATGAACGACTTCTGCGCGTTCGCGTCCGCGAGGAACGCCGACGTCAGCTTCGAATCGAATTGGTTATGCACGAGCGGATGCACTTCGACGCCTTGCGTCTTCAGCCACCGGATTGTCTCCGGGTTCGATTCGTCCTTGAGCGTCCCTTTGGCGTCCTGCAGCGTGAACCAGGTCGGAGAATCGATGTCGAGCCCCTGCGTATTGCTCACATGCCCGACGATCGTCGAATGGTTCGAGGTGCCGTTCCAGCCCAAATACATAAGATCCTTCAGGTTGTCCCACACGCGCAACCCGTCGATCGTCACGACCTCGGCGTCGGCGTACCCGTTCGCGAAGGCGGCGGCCGATGCGGGAGCTCCGAACGACTTTAACTTCTTGCCGGATTGAAGCACGGCGTAATAGCCCTCGTTCGACCAAATCCGCCTCCCGTCCCATTCGATCGACGCCTCGCTCAGTTTCGAGGCGGCGTTCAGCGCCGCCGCGAGGCTCGGGAAGGACGCTTTCTTCGCGCCGTTCTGACGGACGACGTACGCATGCGCGTTGGAGAAGACGGTCTTGCCTTTGCCGATGGCGACGACCGTGGAATTCGCCCACTTCAGCGATTCGTTCACGGCGTCTTCCAAATAGGCGAACGTCCATCCATCGAGCGTCTTGGCGCCTTGATAGATGCGGTACGCTTCCGGACCGGCGCGCAGCTCCGTCTTCCGTTCGGCCGGAATGTTGTCCCAAACCCACTTGTTGGACGCCAGATCGATAATATGCGCGTTCGCCCACTTCTTCGCCTCGGCCTTCGCCTGATCGAGCGTCGCGAACGTCCAGTTCGGCAGCGTGTTCTCGCCCTGGTAGAGCGTGTATCCGGGGTGATCGGGATAGTTGTCCCATACCCAGCCGCCGCCGTCCACTTTGCGAACGGAGGCGTTCGCCCACTTCTTCGCTTCCGAGATCGCGGCCTCGAGCGTAGCGAATTCCCATTCCGGCTTGCTCTTCTCCTTCTGGTACACCTTGAACGACGGGAAGTTGTTCCATACCCAGACTCGCGAGCCGATCTGTTCGACGTACGTGTTCTTGAAGCTCTTGGCGTAGAGAATAGCTTGATTTTTGTCGGAAAACTCTTTCAGTGCGCTTGCGTTCTGATAGACTCGGTACTTCGAAGTTCGGTCTCCGGCCGCTAACGCGCTTGCCGGCGCCATCGCCCCGACGAGCATAGCGCAGGCCAGCACGGCGGATGCCGTCGATTTCCATTTCATGCCGCGACGTGTCTCCTCCCATGGTAAGCGATTCTATGAATCTCTTACTCTTTTACGAGAGGAAGGTTCGGATTGTTGCGGTGGAAAATGAAAGAAACCGCCACGCGCTTGCCGCGCAGGCGGTTTCATGCCCAGGTTAATTTACTTGACGTCGACGACGATTTCTTCCGCGAGCCGGAACGAGATGTCGTCGCGGTAAGCTTGCTTGCCGTACTGCTTATGAACGTAACGCGAGACGGCTTCGGCCATATTCGCTTCGATCCAGACGATGTCGCGGCCCTCGACGTTGAGCTCGGCCGAGAAGCCGAGCTCGTCGTCGTAGATCAATTCGACGCGGACGTTCTCCGGGCGAATGCCCTTGCGTTCGGCCATATGGAGGCAAAGCGCATTGACCAGCTCCGCTTCGGACAGCGTCATCACCGATAATCGCCTCGCGGACGATTCCGGTTGGAGAACATCTGGAACAGCTTGCGAACGAGCGCGATCACGACGACGATCGCGAGCACGTTCACGAGCAGGCCGAGAATGCTGCCGAAGGCGCCGAGTCCGCTAAGCAGGCCGCCGAACATGAGGCCGGCGAGACCGCCGAGCATGAGGCCGCGCATCAAGCCGCCTCCGCCGAACATACCGCCGGTTCTTCCGGTCGTTGCGCCGGGCGTCGTCGTTCCGGCACGATTCGTCGTGCCGTTATTGATGTTGTCGGAGCGGTTCGGCGACTGCGCCGGCGCGTCCGGCGTGTACGAGCGGGACGGCGACCGGTACCGCGGCTTCGCGTCCGCGGTATCGGCGAACATCGGCGCGGTCGCGGCGAACAGTAACGTAAAGGCGAAAAATAACGTTGCGATCTTTTTCCACATAACTGCTTCTGTCTCCTCTTCTGGGCATGTAAGACATATATACGATTAATGTGGGCCGCGGTTTCAATCCTTATGCTAAATATTTGTTATAATGCTAATGAAGCTTTATGTCGGGAAGGGGAGCGGCGATGCGTTCGGCATATCCGGAAGCGTACGTGCGGTTTTTGGCGCATTATCAGGGGGATCGGGATTTCTTCGAATGCCATGAGCTGCTGGAGGAATATTGGAAGGAGCACCCGGATTCGCCGTACCGAGACGCGTGGGTCGGTCTCATTCAGGCGGCGGTCGGGATGTATCATTATCGAAGGGGAAATACGGCGGGCGCGGTCAAGTCGTTCGAAGGCTCGCTGCGGCGGAGTTCGCCGGAGCGCCTCGGCGCGCTCGGCATCGATGCGGAGCTTTGGCTCGAACGGCTGACGGAGACGCTGCGGGCGGCACGGGCGGGCGAGCCCTACAAGGACGTCGACCTGCCGGTCGCGGACGCGGCGCTGGAAGCGGAGGCGCGGGCGGCTTGCGAGGCGCTCGGCGCGAAGTGGGGCGACCCGAGCCGGATGGAGGACCCGGAGCTCCTCCATCGTCATGCGCGGCGAGACCGATCCGGCGTTATCGAGGCGCGTCGGCAGGCGTACGAAGCGCGGCGCGCCGGTCGATGACGTCGATCCCGTTGCCGTAAATTTGTCCGTTCGACGATAATCGGAAGGCGCGGCGTTCCGGATTGTAGTCGAGGCGCAGACGGTCCTCGAAGAACACTTCGTGGCGCTGGAGGTATGCGATCGATACGTTACCCACATTCGTCTGCGCTTCTCGTTCGTCGCTCTCGGGCGCGTTCGTCAGCCAGAGCGCCGCGACGCCGCTGACGGCGCAGCCGCAGCCTTCCGCGTCGTAGACGAGCCGGAATCGCTCGCCCTCGGCGAGATCGTAAGAGGAGAGCCGCTCGGCGGCCGCGTCGGTCAAATGAATGTACATAGCAGGCAGTCCTTTCGTTGCGTTCCGTATTTTCCTTATTGTATCATTTGAACGTAGGTTAAAGAAGGAGCGGATGAAGCATGGCGGCGGATGAGCGGCAAGTGCAGGAATATTTGGAGCTTACGAAAAAGATGAAAAGCTACGAAGAGGCGCTCGGCGTCCTGTATTGGGACATGCGGACGGGCGCCCCGCGCAAGGGGCTCAATACGCGCTCCGAGACGATCGGCGTGCTGTCGACGGATCTGTTCAAGCTGAGCACGTCGGAGCGGATGGGCGAATTGCTAGACGCGCTGTCGGCGCCGTCGGCGTTCGAATCGCTCAGCCCGATGCTGAAGCGCAGCGTGACGGAGAGCAAGAAGGAATACGATCGTTCGAAGAAAATTCCGGCGGACTTGTATCAGAAGTACGTAGTGCTCGCCTCCCAAGCGGAATCCGTGTGGGAAGAGTGCAAGCCGAACAACGACTTCGCCACGTTCCGTCCGTACTTGGAGCAGGTCGTCGATTACCAGAAGCGATTCATCGAGCTGTGGGGCTACGAGGACAATAAATACGATACGCTGCTTGACGCTTACGAGCCCGGCATGACGGTGAGGAAGCTCGACGCCGTCTTCGGCGCGCTTCGGGAGAAGCTGGTGCCGCTCGTCGCGGCGGTCGCGTCGAAGCCGCCGGTCGACACGTCGTTCATGTCTCGCAAGGTGCCGATGGAGACGCAGCGGGCGTTCAGCGAATTCATTCTGAAGGAAATCGGATACGACTTCGCGGCCGGACGGCTCGATCCGACGACGCATCCGTTCGCGACGGGCCTCAACCCCGGCGACGTGCGCGTTACGACGCGGTATATCGAGGACGACTTCCAAAACTCGCTGTTTTCCACGATTCACGAAGGCGGGCATGCGCTGTACGAGCAAAATATTTCGCCGGACCTGATCGGCACGAACCTGTGCACGGGCACGTCGATGGGCATCCACGAGTCGCAATCCCGCTTGTGGGAAAATATGATCGGCCGCAGCCGGCCGTTCTGGGAGCGTTATTACGCGGATTTCCAACGGATGACGCCGGAGCTCTCCGACGTGCCGCTGGACGACTTCTACCGCGCGGTCAACGAGGTGAAGGCTTCGCTCATTCGGACGGAAGCCGACGAGTTGACGTACAACCTGCACATCATGATTCGTTACGAGCTCGAGAAGCAGCTCATGAACGACCAGCTGCAGGTGGCCGACCTGCCAGCGGCTTGGAACGCGAAGTACAAGGAGTACCTCGGCATCGAACCGCCGAACGACGAGCTGGGCGTGCTGCAGGACGTGCACTGGTCCGGCGGCGGCTTCGGGTACTTCCCGTCCTACGCGCTCGGCAATATGTACGCGGCGCAGATGATGGACGCGATGCGGAAGGCGCTGCCGTCGTTCGACGCGCTCGTCGCCGCCGGCGACTTCGAGCCGATCAAGGCGTGGCTGACGGACAAGATTTATCGCCACGGCCGCTTGCTGACGCCGTCCGAGGTGATCCGCAGCGTCGCCGGCGCGGAGCTCGATCCGACGTACTTGACGACGTATTTGGAAGCGAAGTATTCGGAGATATATAAAATGTAGATTTGCGGGGCGCCCTTCGGGGCGCCTTTTTGTCCGTCGGGTCGGCTGTTCGAACTGCCGGCACCCGCCTCGTCCGCCGCGAATTGCTCAAATTTTGATCCTATTTTCGAAATAAGCTCAAAAACTGACACTATTTCCTCGCCGCTTCGCTGATCCAACCGAGCTCGCGCCCGCCGGCCGCCGCCGAACTGCCGGGACCCGCCTTGTCCGCCGCAAATAGCTCAAAATTTGATCCTATTTTCGAAATAAGCTCAGAAATTGACACTATTTCCCCTCCCGCGCCACCAATCCAACCGAGCTCGCGCCCGCCGACCGCCGCCAAGCTGCCGGGACCCGCCTCGTCCGCCGCGAATAGCTCAAATTTTGATCCTATTTTCGAAATAAGCTCAGAAATTGACACTATTTCCCCTGCCGCGTCGCTGATCCAACCGAGCTCGCGCCGCCGACCGCCGCCGAACTGCCGGGACCTGCCTTGTCCGCCGCAAATAGCTCAAATTTTGATCCTATTTTCGAAATAAGCTCAGAAATTGACACTATTTCCCCTGCCGCGTCGCTGATCCGGCCGATTTCCGCCCGCCGCCGCCCAACTTTCGCCGCCCCGGGCATTCGCACACCCGAGACGACCCCGACCGTCGTATGATGTACAAATCACAAACGAAAGGGGGACGTCGGAATGACGGCAGTTACTGGCGGCGCGTTCACGTCGGTCGGCGCGATCTTGGTTCTCTTTATCCTGCTCGTGATCATCTCCAGGACGTTGCTCTACTAATAAAGAAAGCAAGACGGCCGGGGGTCCGCCCTCGGTTTACATAGCGTTGCGGCCTCCGAGAGGAGGGCTTGGAAAAACAAAATAAAAGAAGTTATCACAATAGACGAATGTCCTGCATACAATTGAAATTGAATGATTGTATGGAGGAGGTTGTAAGATGGTTGCAGATAACGATTTGCAGTGCCGTGAGATCATCACGAAAGCGGTCTGCGGCAAAGGTCGTAAGTTCTCTCAAGTGACTCATACCGTGACTCCGCCAAACCTTCCCACGAGCATTTTGGGGGCATGGATCATCAACCACCAGTATGAAGCGGTTCGATCCGGCGACGGCATTGAGGTTGTGGGAACTTATGATATCAACATTTGGTATTCGTACGACCGCAACTCGAAGACCGACGTAGCGAAAGAGACGGTGTCCTATGTAGAGCTGGTTCCGCTCTCCAATGTGGATCCGAAACATCGCGCGTCGACGGAGGAAGTATACGCGGAGGCGACGCAGGAACCGAACTGCGTCGAAGCGAGCGTATCGTCCAAAGGCACGAGCGTCGTCATTCGCGTCGAGCGCGAGTTCGAGGTGGAGATGATCGCGGAGACGAAGGTATGCGTCGTCGTATGCCAGAACGGTTGCGACGATTGGGGCGAGAAGGCCGTCGATTTCGCCGGTGAAGGCGACGATCTCGACGACCTTGACGCGGATTTGTTGGACGACGACGACGACCTGAATTAACAAAAGGGTGCCGCTGCCCGATTCCTTGGGGATCTTCCCGTACTTACCACATCGTATGTCAGCCGGGTGTAAGGGGAGAGGGCGGTAGCCCTCTTTGTTTTTCCGAAGGGAAAAAAATCTTTATGCCGCAGGAGGCGAAGAGGAGCATGGGCGTGTTTGTGCTTCACGCGGGACAGCCGGAGCTGGCTCGCTTCCTGGGGCGATTGCAGGTGCCGGCGGGCACGGCGCCGCCGCGGCCGAACGACGGCCGCTCCGCTTGGACGGTCGTGTCCTTCCGCGGGGACGCGAAGCCGATCCGTATGCCCGGAGGCGCCGGCGGCCCGATGCAGCCGGCCGCGGCCGTCCGACGGGCGTCCGACGCGCGGCGCGCGGCCGAAGACTTGCGGCGGCACGGCATCCGCACGGCGCCGTCCGCGAAGGACGAACGCGGCACGATCCATCGGACGTTCGTCGTCCCGGTGTTCGGGCTGGATGCGCTCGGCTCGTTCGCGTCCGGCGCGGTCGGCGGCCCGATGCTCGCCGCGGGGACGCTCCGCCGTCCTCAGGTTCCGGAGCCGCGCGGAGACAACGACGCGGACGCGCCGCGTCCGACCGCGCAGCGACGCGCGGAGCGCGCAGCCGTTCGCGCGGTGTACGCGCTCGGGCTCGATTACGGCGTCGTGCGCGTCCGAACGGGCGAAGACGGCGCGGCGTACGTCGTATCGGTCGACGCCTCGCCGCTCGTCGCCGCAGGCGAGTTCGCGCCGTTGTTCGCGTCCGCCGTAAACCGGCTGCAGGAAGCCGAAGACGCGGCGGCTCGAGCCGGAGAAGGCGGCGGGACGCTGCTGCTCGGCATGGATCCGGAGTTCGTGCTGAAGAAGCCCGGACCCGAAGGGAAAATCGTGTCGGCCTCGCGGTATTTCGAACGCAGGGGCCGCGTCGGCTGCGACAGCGTGCGCATCGGCGATAAAATCGTTTATCCGCTTGCGGAACTGCGTCCCTCCCCCGCGGCCGAGCCGCGGGAGCTGCTCCGCAACTTGTACGCCGCGATGCGCCTTGCCGCATCGCGGATAGACGACGTCAGCCTCGAATGGCTGGCGGGAGGGATGCCCGCCCCGGGCCTTCCGCTCGGCGGGCATATCCATGTTAGCGGCGTTGCCCTCAACGCCGATCTGCTGCGCGCCATGGACAACTATATGGCGCTGCCGCTCGCGCTGCTCGAGGACGAACCCACGAAGCGGCGGCGGCCTCGGTATGGCGCGCTTGGCGATTTCCGCCGCCAATTCCACGGCGGCTTCGAATACCGGACGCTCCCCTCGTGGATCGTCTCGCCGGCCGTCGCGCTCGGAGTCATCTCCCTCGCGAAGGTCGTCTGCGAGCATGTCCGAGAGCTGCGGGAGCGTCCGCTCGCACGGCCGGAGCTGCAAGCGGCGTACTACGCCGGCGACAAGGAGACGCTGCTGCCGGCGGCGCTCGCGCGCTGGAGCGAGCTGGAACGTACGGCGGGCTACGCCCGGTACGCGAAGGCGCTCGACGGACTGAAGCGGCGCATCGAGCGTGCCGAGCCCTGGAACGAACGGCAAGACGTAAGACCCGCGTGGAAAATTCCGCCGTACCGCGTTTAGCCTCTGCGCCCGGCGAGCGATCATGGTATAATGAACGGATACATAACCTACGAAGGACGTTGACGTTCATGGCTAAGGTCACTCCCATGATGGAGCAGTATTTGTCCGTCAAGGCGCAGGCGCAGGACGCCTTTTTGTTTTTCCGCCTCGGCGATTTCTATGAAATGTTTTTCGAAGACGCGGTGCTGGCGGCACGGGAACTCGAGATTACGCTGACGAGCCGCGGCGCGGGGGCGGAGGAAGACCGCATCCCGATGTGCGGCGTTCCCTACCATTCCGCGGAAAACTATATCGCTAGATTGATAGAGAAGGGCTATAAAGTCGCGATCTGCGAGCAGGTCGAGGATCCGGCCGAGGCGAAGGGCGTCGTCCGGCGGGAGATCGTCCGCGTCGTCACGCCGGGCACCGTCATGGACGGCAAGACGCTCTCGGAGCGCGCCAACAATTATTTGGCCGCGGTCGTCGAGCGTTCCGGCCGATGGGCGATCGCCGCCTGCGATCTGACGACGGGCGAGCTGTACGCGGTCGCGACGGAAAGCGCGGCGGATGCGGCGGACGAGCTCGCCGTGTACGCGGTCACGGAGGTCGTCTGCCCGCCGTACGTGTCGGACCGGCTGAAGGAGACGCTGGAAGGGCGTCTGAAGCACGTCGTCTACACGGAGCGGCAGCTCATCGCGGGCGACGACGGCGCGTGGCTGACGGAACGGTTCCCGGCGCTTCGGCTGGACGGGCTCGACGGAACGCATCGGTCCGCGGCGGCGCTGCTGCTGCAGTATTTGACCGAGACGCAGAAACGATCGCTCGGCCATCTGCACGAGGTGCGCGTCTATGAACCTAGCGTTTACATGACGCTAGATCCGTTCACGAGGAAAAACCTCGAGCTGACCGAGACGGTACGGGATCGCGCCCGGAAGGGCTCGCTGCTCGAGATGCTGGACAAGACGGCGACGAGCATGGGCGCGAGGCTGCTGCGCCGTTGGCTGGACAAGCCGCTTATGAGCGCGGGCGCGATTCGCCTGCGTCTCGACGCGGTCGAGGCGCTGCAGAAAAACCTGCTCCTTCGCGAGGACATGCGCGAACTGTTGAAGCGCGTCTACGATCTCGAGCGGCTGTCCGGCCGCATCGCGTACGGCTCGGCCAACGCGCGCGACCTGAACGCGCTCGCCGCGACGCTCGCCGTCGTGCCGGAGCTCATGGAGCTGAGCCGGGGCGCGGGGTCGGAGCTGCTAGGCACGATCTCGGGCGATCCGGACGACGGCGCGGACATTCGCGATTGGATCGAAGCCGCCGTCCATCCGGAGCCGCCGGCGTCGACCCGCGAAGGCGGGCTCATCCGCGACGGTTACGACGCGCACTTGGACAAGCTGCGCGAGGCGAGCAAGAGCGGCAAACGCTGGATCGCGGAGCTCGAGCAGGCGGAGCGCGAAGCGACCGGCATTCGTTCTTTGAAAATCGGATACAACAAGGTGTTCGGCTACTATATCGAGGTGACGCGGGCGAATCTCGGCATGGTGCCCGAAGGGCGGTACGAGCGCAAGCAGACGCTCGCCGCCGCGGAGCGGTACGTCACTCCGGAGCTGAAGGAGAAGGAAGCGCTCATTTTGGAAGCCGAGGAGAAGATGGTCGACCTCGAATACGGCATTTTCCAACAATTGAGAGAGAAGATCGCGGCGGAGATCCCTCGTTTGCAGCGTCTCGCGGAGCGTCTCGCGTCGCTTGACGCGATTCAGTCGCTCGCGAGCGTCGCCGCGGCGAACCGGTACGTGCGGCCCGACGTGCACGAAGGGTTCGACCTGGATATCGAGTCTGGCCGCCATCCGGTCGTGGAATCGGTGCTGACGAGCGGCACGTTCATCGCGAACGACACGCGGCTGACGATGGACGAGACGCGGGCGCTGCTCATCACCGGGCCGAACATGGCGGGGAAGAGCACGTATATGCGGCAGGTCGCGCTTATCATGATCATGGCGCAGATCGGCTCGTTCGTGCCGGCGAAGCGGGCCCGCGTGCCGATCGTCGACCGGGTGTTCACCCGGATCGGCGCGGCGGACGACCTCGCCGGCGGACAGAGCACGTTCATGGTCGAGATGCAGGATATCCAGACGATGATCGCCAAGGCGACCGAGAAGAGCCTCGTCGTGATCGACGAGCTCGGCCGCGGCACGTCGACGGGCGAAGGGATGGCGATCGCGCAGGCGGTCATCGAGCATCTGCACGAGAACGTCGGCTGCAAGACGCTCGTCTCGACGCACTATCACGAGCTGGCGCATTTGGAAGGCTCGCTCCGCTACTTGTCCAACGCGTGCATGGCGGTGAAGGAGAGCGGCGGGCAAGTGACGTTCCTGCGGAAGCTCGTGTCGGGCGCGGCCGATACGTCGTACGGCATCTACTGCGCTCAGCTCGCCGGGCTGCCGGACTCGGTCATCGATCGGGCGTACGCGCTGCTGCACGAATTCGAGGCGAACGCCGAGGCGCGCGCGGCCGCGCCCGCCGTCGTCGGTGCCGCCGCGGGCGGAGGGAAGCCGCAGCGCCGAGGAGGCGCTCCAGACGCAGCGATCCACCAGCTCGACATGTTCGCCGATTGGAACGCCGCGCCGCCGGCGCCGAAGCGCGATCCGCGGGCGGACGAGCTGGTCGAGCTGGTGAAGCGGGCCGACGTCTTGAACATGACGCCGATCGAGGCGATGAACTTTCTGTTCGAGCTGAAGAAGAAGACGTTATCGTAAGACTACCCCTATCGGGACGAAGCGGGAGAGAGACAGATGAAGAAGCTGCACGGAATGGGGACATGGAGACGATGGACGAGGCTGGCGGCGTTGACGGCGGCGCTGACGCTGCCGCTGCCGGCGGTCGCCGTGGCGGCGACGCCCGCGGAACAGCTGAACGAAGTGTTCGGATACATCGAGGATCTTCATGTCTCGGGAACGTCCGGAGAGGCGCTGCGGGACGCGGCCATTCGGGGCATGCTGGACGAGCTGAACGATCCGTATACGGCCTATTACGACGAAGCGATGTGGAAGTCGCTGCACGACGCCTACGAGCAAGTGATGGTCGGCATCGGCATTCAATACGCGCAAACCGATGAAGGACTTAGAATCTTACGCGTGTACGCGGATTCGGCCGCGGAGGATGCGGGACTGCGCGCGGGCGACGTCGTCGTCGGCGTCGGAGGCAAGGCGGTGAAGTCTCATCCGTTGGAAGAGATCACGAACGATCTGCTCGGACCCGCGGGCACCGAGGCGAAGCTGGACGTCCTCGACGGGGCGAGCCGGAAGAAGAAGACGGTCGTCGTCACGCGGAGGGCGTTCCACATTCCTTCGGTGACCTATGAGCTGATGGACGGCGGCGTCGGGTATATCCGGATCGATTCGTTCTCGAGCGATACGGCGGCTCGATTCGGCGATGCGATGTGGACGTTCGCGAACGAACCTTCGCTCGCGGCGATCGTCGTCGACGTACGCGGCAATCCGGGCGGGTACTTGGATGCGGCGAGAAGCGTCTCGTCGTTCTTCATCGAGGAAGGTCCGCTGCTCCACACGATCGATCGGAACGGCGTGGAAGTCGCCCTCGAGATCGAAGGAGGCGGCAAAGTCGGGCTGCCGGTAGCGGTACTTGTGGATGGCAACAGCGCCAGCGCGTCCGAGGTGTTCGCCGGCGCGATGCAGGATTACGGCGTCGGGACGATCGTCGGCGCGAAGACGTTCGGCAAGGGGAGCGTGCAACAGCTGATCGAGCTGCAAGGCGGCGGAGGGCTGAAGGTGACGATCGAGCATTATCTGACTCCGAAGATGAACCCGGTCAACGGCGTCGGCATTACGCCGGACGCGGCGGCGACGCATCCGCTCGACGCGACGGTCACGGCGCTGCGCGAGGTCGGCATCGCGAACGTTCGCGCGGAGCTGCGTTCGTACGAGACAGTCGTCAACGGAGCGACGTTCGGCCACGTCATAAACGTCGTCCGCGAAGGCGGCCGCGTCTACGTGCCGTCGCAGGCGCTCGCGGCGTTGTCCGGGGGCGATGCGAAGTGGGACGGCGCGACGAGCGCGGTGACGATCGACGGGGGAGGACGAACGGCGGCGTTCGCCGCGGGTTCGGGACTCCTCTTGAAGGACGGAACCGGGTATATCGACGTCGGCGCCTTCGCCAAAGCGTTCCCGAACGCTACGGCGAAATCGTCGAGAAGCACCGTCGTATTGGAGTGGAGCGACCATGGGTAAGATTCGATTGTTGGACGATCATCTAGCGAACCAGATCGCCGCGGGCGAGGTCGTCGAGCGGCCGTCGTCCGTCGTGAAGGAGCTCGTGGAAAATGCGATCGACGCGGGCAGCCGGACGATCGACGTGACGGCGGAGGAAGGCGGCGTCAAGTTCATCCGCGTCGTCGACGACGGGTCCGGCATCGAGCCGGACGATCTCGAGCTCGCGTTCGAGCGGCACGCCACAAGCAAAATCCGCACCGGTAAGGATCTCTTCGCGATCCGGAGCCTCGGCTTCCGCGGCGAAGCGCTGCCGAGCATCGCGGCCGTCTCGCGCGTCGAGGTGCTGTCCGGCGCCGGCGACGACGGCGTCGCGCGGCGCATCGTCATCGAGGGCGGCGCGAAGCTCGCGTTCGAGGAGGCGGCCGCCCCGCGCGGGACCGACTTCCGGGTGAAGGATTTGTTCTACAATACGCCGGCGCGGCTCAAGTATATGAAGACGGTCCAAACCGAGCTCGGCCATATTACGGATTACATGTACCGACTGGCGCTGTCCCGGCCGGATATCGCCTTCCGGCTCGAGCATAACGGCACGCAGCTGCTCGACACGGCCGGGAACGGCGATCTGCAGCAGGCGGCCGCCGCCGTATACGGGACGGCCACGGCGAAGCGGATGATCCCGGTCGAAGCGGAGACGCCGGATTATAAGATTTCCGGTTGGATCGCTCGCCCGGACGTGACCCGCTCGAATCGGAACGGCATCACGGTCGTCGTGAACGGCCGATACGTGCGCAACTTCCAGGTGGCGCAGGCGATCCTCGCCGGGTTTCACACGCTGCTGCCGATCAACCGGTATCCGCTCGCGATCGTGCGGCTCGAGATGGAGCCGACGCTCGTCGACGTGAACGTCCATCCGGCGAAGCTCGAGGTGCGCTTCAGCAAAGACGCGGAGCTGATGGAGGCGGTGCAGCGGGCGGTGCGCGCGGCGCTGCAGCGGGAGACGCTCATTCCGAGCGGCATGGCGGGGCGGGAGCGCCGCGTCCTGCCGCCGGCCGGGTCGCAGCCGCAGGCGGTGCAAGAGACGCTGCGGCTGTACGACGCGCGTCCGGGGATCGCGCCGGGGTCGTCCGCGCGGGAGACGTCCGCGCCGCCGCCGGCGTTCAATCCGGCTCCGCAGGGCGGGGCGGCGCCTCGGCCGGCCGCGCCGTACGGCAAGCCGGCGGGGACGTACGGCGCGGCCGCGGGCGGTACGGCGCCTCCGATGCCGGCCGCGCCGTCGCGCCAGTGGGAGCCGCGCGACGCGGAGCGGCTGCTCCGGGCGATGGCGCCGTCTCCGGCGTCCGCGCCGCCGCCCGCGGCGGAAGCCGAGCCGGTGGAGCGGGACGCCGCGTCGCTGGACGCGACCGCGCCGCCGGCGGCGCCGATCGAGGAGGAAGGACCGCGGTTTCCGCATCTGTACCCGATCGGGCAGCTGCACGGTACGTATATCGTCGCGCAAAACGAAGACGGCTTGTTCCTCGTCGATCAACACGCGGCGCACGAGCGAATCAATTACGAGAGGTTCTACCAGAAGTTCGGCAGCGTGGAAGCGGTCAGCCAGCTGACGTTGTTCTCGCATACGATCGAGTTCACGTCTTCGGAAGCGCAGACGCTGCGCGATCGATTGCCGCTGCTCGAGAGCGTCGGGGTTTATCTGGAGCCGTTCGGAGGGAATACATTTAAAGTGCGGTCCCATCCGAGCTGGTTCCCGGACGGCGAAGAGGCGTCGCTCATCGAAGAGATGACGCAGTGGGTGCTGAGCGAGCGCAGCCCCGACGTCGCGAAAATTCGCGAGGCGTCGGCGATTATGTGCTCTTGCAAGGCGTCCATTAAGGCGAACCAATCGCAGTCGATTCCGGCGCTCGAGTCGCTGCTCGCGCGCCTCGCCGCCTGCAAGAACCCGTTCACGTGCCCGCACGGCCGCCCGATCGTAGTCAGCTTTACGAAGCGGGATCTCGAGAAACTATTCAAGCGGGTGATGTAATGCGCGCCGTCATCGTGACGACGACGTACAAGCCCTCCGCCGACATCGAAGCGAAAGGACGGGCGGCCGCGCAGCGTCTCGGCGGGCGGTACGCGCCGCGAGGCGGAGCTTCGGTCCGTAAGCTTCAGGATCGATTTCCGGGGGCGTCGGTCGTCGTCCTTGGACCCAACACGTTGGAGTGGCATCCGGAGCAGGGCGGGAAGCCGTTCTTCTTCCACCCCGGCATGAGTCTCGTCCGGGCGAAGCGGCTTGCCGCCGGCGAACGCGACGCGATGCTCGACGCATGCCGGCTCGAGCCGGGCGACGCGATCGTCGACTGCACGGCCGGACTCGGCTCGGACGCGATCCTGTTCAGCTACGCGGGCGGCCCGGACAGCCGGGTCGTCGCCGTGGAGAGCCAGCTGCCGCTGCACTATATCGTCTCGCAAGGGCTTCGCTCGCACGAAACCGGATGGCCGGCGTTCGACGAGGCGATGCGCCGGGTGGAGCCGGTGCATGCGGACCACTCGGCATACCTCCGTTCGCTGTCCGACCGCAGCGTCGACGTCGTATATTTCGATCCGATGTTCGGGGACCCGGTCCGTACGTCCGCGGGCATCGCGCCGCTTCGCGCCTTCGCGAACGACGCGCCGGTGACGGAGGAGGCGATCGAGGAAGCCCGGAGGGTAGCTAGGAAGACGGTCGTTATGAAGGAGAGAGGCGACGCGGAGGCGTGGCGGCGGTTCGGCTTCACGGTCGAAGCGAGGCCGAACGCCCCGGTCGCATACGGAGTGATACGAATTTGAAGAAGACGCCATTGCTCGTCTTGGTCGGCCCGACGGCGGTCGGCAAGACGGCGTTCAGCTTGCACGCGGGGAACCGATTCCCCGTCGAAATTATTTCCGGCGATTCCGTCCAGGTGTATAAGGGGATGGACATCGGCTCGGCGAAAGCGACCTGGGAGGAGCGGCAGGCCGTCCCGCATCATATGATCGACATCCTGCGGCCGGACGAGCCGTTCACGGTCGCGGATTTCCAGACGCGCGCCGCCGCTCTCATCGAAGACATCGCCGCCCGCGGACGGCTGCCGTTCATCGTCGGCGGAACGGGACTGTATATCGAAAGCGTCGTGTACGATTATCGATTCTCCGAGGCGATCGCCGACGAGGACGCCCGGGCGAAGTGGAACGACGTCGCGGACGCGCAAGGCACGGAAGCGCTGCACGCGCTGCTGCAGGAGCGCGATCCCGTCTCGGCGGCGCGCATCCACCCGAACGACCGCAAGCGGCTCGTTCGCGCGCTGGAGGTGTACGATGCGACCGGACGCCCGATGTCGGAACAAGCGCAAAAGCGGGAGAAGTCGTCGCCGTACGAGCTGTGCATGATCGGCCTGACGATGGACCGCGAGCTGCTGTACCGGCGGATCGAGGAGCGCGTGGACGCGATGCTCGAGAGCGGGCTGGAGGGCGAAGTGCATGAGCTGCTGCGTTCCGGTTACGACCGATCGCTCCCCTCCATGCAGGCGATCGGCTACAAGGAGATGGCGGCTTACCTGACGGGGGAAATCTCGTACGATCGAGCGGTGTATTTGCTCAAGCGCAATACGAGACACTTCGCCAAGCGCCAACTGAGCTGGTTTCGCGCGATGCCCCAAATTCATTGGGTCGATGTTACGGATACGGCAAATTTCATTACCCAAAGCGACGCCATTAATGATATAATAGCCACAACGTTTCCGACTTCGGACTATCCATTTCATTCGCCAGAGGCATAGGGGGCTTCATGATGAACAAGTCGATCAACATTCAAGATACGTTCCTTAACACGCTTCGCAAGGAGAACATCCCGGTCACCGTGTACTTGACCAACGGGTTCCAAATCCGAGGCGTCATTCGCGCCTTCGATAATTTCACGATCGTGATCGACAGCGACGGCCGTCAGCAGATGGTGTACAAGCACGCGATTTCGACGTTTACGCCGCAGCGCAGCGTGTCGCTCGCGTACGAGACGAATTCGGACGCGTAATCTTTTTGAAACTTTTTCGCACGCACATCGTCTATAATGATACGCCGGAGCAACCCTTTCGGGGTTGTTCTTTTTGCGTATAGAGAAGATTAGAGAGAAAGCAATCGGATGGAAGAGGTGACGACAGATGAATTTTCGGAGATGGGTCATCGGCATTTTCAGCGTGTTGACGTTGGGGTTATTGATTTTCATCGCGGGCTACTTCGTCATTTATATGAACGGTCACACGCTGCTCCAGAAAAACATGGAGAAGCTCGACATGGCCGAGGCGACGGTCGTCTACGACCGGAACGGCAACGAGTTCGCCCGTCTGTTCATGCAGAACCGGGAGCTCGTCACGTTGGACCAAGTGCCCGACAAGCTGGAACAGGCGATTATCGCGACGGAAGATCAGCGGTTCGAGTCGCACGCCGGGGTCGATTTCTGGTCGATCGGACGCGCGATCGTGAAGGACATCGTCGCCCGCGATCTCGTGGAGGGCGGCAGCACGATTACCCAACAGGTCGCGAAAAATATGTTCCTGTCCGCGGACAAGACGTTCTTCCGCAAGGCGACCGAGGTATCGATCGCGTTGGCGCTGGAGAACAATTTCGGGAAGGACGAAATCTTGGAGATGTACCTCAACCGGATCTATTTCGGGAACGGGGCTTACGGCGTGAAGGCGGCGGCGGAGCGCCACTTCGGCAAGGACGATCTGGAGGACCTCAGCCTGCTCGAGATCGCGGTTCTCGCGGGGATGCCGAAGGCGCCGAATACGTATTCGCCGACCAACAATCCCGATAAGGCGCTCGAGCGGGCGGCCGTCGTGCTGTCGTTAATGAAGGATCAAGGCTATATTACGGAAGAGGAGCGCCGCGAAGCGCTGAACAGTACGTTGGGCAAACCGGCCCCTCGGGGGGACGGCTCGGCGTCGGCCATGAAGGATTACGTGCTCGAACAAGCGGCGTTGGTCACCGGGAAATCGGAGGAAGAGCTTCGCATCGGCGGGTACGAAATTCATACGACGGTGGACGCCAAGGCGCAGCAAGCGATGGACGAAGCGTTCGCGAATCCGGACTTGTTCCCCGAGGACGGACCGAAGCAAGTCGCGCAGGGCGCGATGGTGATCGTCGAGCCGAAGACGGGCGGCATCGTCGCGATGAACGGCGGAAGGAACTATGTGGAAAAAGGGTTCAACCGCGCGCTCGCGGACCGTCAGCCCGGCTCCTCGTTCAAGCCGATCGCGGTGTACGGTCCCGCGCTCGAGACGGGGAATTGGCAGCCGTATTCGATCCTGAAGGACGAAAAGATGTCGTTCGGCAATTATAGCCCTAGCAACTTGAGCGGCAAGTACGCCGGCGAAATGACGATGATGGAGGCCGTACGTCGTTCGATCAACCTTCCTACGGTCTGGCTGCTGAACGAGATCGGCGTCGACCGTGGGCTTCGGTTCGCGAAAGATCTCGGCATCGACATGGACGCGAAGGACCGGAACCTCGCGATCGCGCTCGGCGGCTTGACGCACGGGGCGTCGCCGCTCGAGATGGCGCGCGCGTACGGAGCGTTCGCGAACAACGGCGTTTTGGCGGAGACGCATGTAATCACCGAGGTGCTGGATACGGACGGACATCGCGTGTACGCCTTCGAGCCTTCGGAGAAACGCGTCATGAGCGAGCGAACGGCGTACTATGCGACGACGCTGCTCGAAGCCGTCACGCAGAAGGGCGGCACCGGCACGAAGGCGAACTTCGGCCGTCCGGTCGCCGGCAAAACCGGAACGACGCAGCTCGGACTGAAGGGCGTGAAAGACTCTGCCGGCAACCGCGACATTTGGTTCGTCGGATATACGCCGCAATACGCCGCCGCGGTATGGATGGGCTTCGACGAGACGAACGCCGAGCATTACGTGAAGTCGGGCAGCGGCACGGCGGCGGCGATGTTCGCCGCGGTCATGAAGAAGGCGATGGAAGGCATGGAAGTACAGGACTTCAAGCGTCCTTCCGGGGTCGAAGAGCCGAAGGAAGTCGAAGCGCCCGCGGCGATCGCCGATCTGTCGGGGTTCTACGACGCCGAGAAGCGGGAAGCGGTGCTGACGTGGTCGGCGCTGCCGGAAGCGGAGGGCATCGAGTACCGGCTGTATCGGAAGGTAGAGCCGTTCGACGCGCCGGCGGAGATGCTGCACGCCTCGGATTCGACGACCGTGATCGATATTTCGGGCGCTGCCGGGAAGAAGTACATGTATTACGTGACCGCCTACTCGAAAGAGACGGAGCTCGAGAGCGCGCCGTCGAACGTCGTCGAGGTCGTCGTGCCGGGCGAGGGCGAAGGGGCCGGCATCGGCGACGACTTGCCGGTGCTGCCGGATATCTTGCCTGGCGAAGACGGCGCTGGCGGCGACGGGGCCGGTGACGACGGTCAAGAGACCGGCGGCGGCAATGGCAATGGCAACGGTAACGGCAACGGCAACGGCAACGGCGGCAATGCCGGCGGGTCCGGCGGCGACGCGGGGCAACCGGATCAGCCGACGGACGACGACGAGCCGGTCGATAGCGACGACGGCGAGGATGCGGACGCGCCGGAAGGGTTGTAAGCAAGGTAGGGGAGTCGGCGAACATGGCCGGCTCCCTTTTTTCTACGATGGGATTTGATTGTCGTGCGGCGGTCAAGCTACAATGACATTGGAAGTTTACGGAGGAGGCACACAGGGATGAAGAAGTGGGTACGCGCCGCATTGATTTTGACGACGGCGGCGGCGATGTCGGCCGGCTGCGGAACTCAGCCGGCTCAGGAGCAGGGAAGCGGCGGCGGGGAGCGGCAGACGTCGTTCGACAAGGCGCCCGAGATGCAAATCGACGAAGCGAAGTCGTACGAGGCTGTCGTGAAGACGTCCAAGGGGGAATTCACGATCGAGCTGTTCGCGAAGGACGCGCCGGTTACGGTGAACAGCTTCGTCTTCTTATCTCGTCAGAAGTATTACGAAGGGATCGTCTTCCATCGGATCGTTCCGGATTACATCATTCAGACGGGCGACCCGACGGGCACCGGACGCGGCGGACCAGGCTATTCGTTCGAGGACGAGCTCGGCGGACCGCATGAATACGGCCCGGGCATCGTAGCTATGGCGAATGCCGGCGCGAATACGAACGGAAGCCAGTTTTTCATCTGCACCGGCGAATGGAGCAAGAAGCTGAACGAGATTCCGAATTACACGATCTTCGGCCGCATTAAGGACGGCATGGACACCGTGCTCGCGATCGGCGCGACGCCGGTGGGCGGCATGAACAACGACACGCCGCAGGAGAAGATCACGATCGAATCGATTACGATTCATGAATCCTAATTCGGGCGCGATCCGTATCTACGGCGTCGACTTCAGCGGGGCGCGCGATCCGTCGGGCAAGCTGTTCGTCGCATCCGGGACGCTCGCGGCGGACGGCTCGGCGTTCGACCTCGAGCGCGTCGCCATGTGCGACGACCGGCTGGACGCGTTCGCGATGATGCTGCGTTCGCCGGCCGGCTCGATCTGGGGATGGGACGTTCCGTTCGCACCCGCCGGGCCGGCTTATGACAAGCTCGGATTTACCGCATGGGAGGAGTGGCTGTCGCTGGCGGCCGGCTCCTCCCGTTCGTCGTTCCTTGAGAAGCTCGACGCTGCGTTCCCGCCTTTCGAGACGCCGTGCGCGGCCCATGGCTGGGCTTGCCGGCATACGGACGTCGTCTGCCGCGCCGCCAGTCCGTTCAAGCGCGTGCAGCCGAATTTGCGCGCCATGATCTACGCCGGCTGGAAGCTGCTGGCGTACGCGAGGGAAGCCGGCTGCGCCGTCTTTCCGTTCGACGACGCCGGCGGGACGCGCGGCGGTCCGACGCTCTACGAGGTGTACCCGTCGCACACGGCGCGGCTGGCGGGCGGCGCGCGTCGTCTCGACCTGTCGGCCGCCGCCGAGGCAACGCGCGCCGTCGCAGGTTGGCGTCTCCCGCCGGCGACGGAAGGCGTTGCCGGCGCGGTGCCGAGCCAGGACGCCGCGGACGCCTGCGTCGCGTGTTTGACGCTGGCAGCCGCCTACGCGCGCGAGAGGGCGTCGCTCGCCGGCGGCGGGCGGCCGTCCTTCGCGACCGACGCGGAGTGGGCGGCCCGCCGTCGGGAGGGGCTGATCGTGCGCCTGGCCGAGTAGCCGGAGTAACGCCGACTAACCGCGGGCCGGCGAGCCCTCGGCCGCCCCCCTTGCCGAGAAAGCTCATGCTTCGGCGTTCTCCCGCATAAGATGTACCATCGTCCGTCATCCCGCCTTTTCTCCGCATTCCGCTCGCCGACCCGGCTTCGTACGCACCCTTTACCCGCGACAAAATATTTATCGGTTCTCTAGACGGGTGCCCGCACGAGTCACGCATTCCTGGGCACTTGCGTATACTGCTAGCACCTTCCACAAACGAGGTGAGCCCATGAACAACCGCAGCACGCTGAGAGACGCGAATGCCGCCGTTCCCGTTCCTCCCGCCGCCGCCGATAAACCGTCGCGAAAAATCCAAGTCGTCCTGCGCAACGGAGACGGATATCCGAACCAGGCCCCTCAACCGGCGCCGACGGTCCATCCGAAGACGCTGCTTCTGCAAAGCCCGTTCGGCGACATTTTCAAAGAGCTTGATCAGATGGTCGGTCTGGAGCATGTGAAAGAGCTCGTGTACGAAATTTACGCGATGCTTCAAATTTCCCAATATCGCGCCGACGCCGGGCTTCAGAGCAAATCGCACGTATATCATATGATTTTCAAAGGGAACCCGGGCACGGGCAAGACGACGGTCGCCCGGCTCGTCGCCAAGCTGTTCCATCGAATGGGCGTGCTGAGCAAAGGGCATTTCATCGAGGTGGAACGAGCGGATTTGGTCGGCGAATACATCGGCCACACGGCCATTAAGACAAGGGAGTTAGTGAAGAAAGCGCTCGGAGGAATATTGTTTATCGACGAAGCGTACAGCTTGGCCCGGGGCGGGGAGAAGGATTTCGGCAAAGAGGCGATCGACGCGCTCGTCAAGGGGATGGAGGATCATCGCGAGGATTTCATCTTGATTCTGGCCGGCTATTCCGAAGAGATGGAGCAGTTCCTTACGCTGAACCCCGGCTTGCCGTCGCGCTTCCCGATTCAGATCGACTTCGGCGATTATTCCGTCGACGAATTGCTGTTGATCGCGGAATCGATGGCGAAGGAACGCGAATATGTGCTGCTCCCCGGGGCGACGCATCGCCTGAAGCAGATGTTGACCGAAGAGAAGCACGTGTTCTGGCGATCGTTCGCGAACGCGCGGTATGTGCGCAACTTGCTCGATAAGGCGGTTCGGAATCAAGCGGTGCGGCTGCTGCACCAGCATCCGAACGTACCGTCGAAGCAGGAGCTGATGACGCTCCGTCCGGAGGATTTGGCAACCAAGCGATAAGCGGAAGAAGAACCGAAAAGACCGTTAGGCGAGCGCGACGCCTAACGGTCTTTTTTATGTCGTGCGCTTTCGCGGCGCACCGATCGTCGCGACGTCCCCAGCTCGCGCTTATGCTTGTCCGTCTTTGTCGGAAGCTGTCGCGCCATCTGTACAGTTCAAGATTGACAGTCGCTTGGTGCCCATTTGATAACAGGAGGCGCTTATTTACAGTTTCCTCGCGGGGCAAGGTTTGGCATGCTGAAAGCGCTTGCCGTCATCTTAGAAAATTCAGGCAGAGGGAGGATCGCGCATACACGAAACAACTCGATAAGGAGGAGCGCACGATGAATCGAATCGGTACGGCGTTAACGAAGAAACATCTGGCTATGCTGTTAGCCGCCCTGCTTCTGGCGTATTCGGCGTTCTCGTTCGCGGCCGCGCAGTCGGACGGTGGTTCGACGGCCGTAACGGAGGACGTCTATGGAGAGCAACCGCCGGGAACGGGCGACGGGAGCGACGAACCGACCGTCACGTCGAACGTATACGACGAGAGCGGCCTATGGGTCACGCAGGCGGACCTCGCGGTATTCGAGCCGGCGGCCGGCGGCGTCACGTTGTCCGGCAAAGACGCGATCGCCGCGTACGCGCCGAAGAAGTTCAAGGACGAGGCGTTCAGCTTTACGTTGAACGCGAGCTTGGAGAACGGCGCATGGCCGGCGGTCGCGCTTCGGATGGACAACTACGCGACGCCGATCTGGCACGACAATGCGGGGTACTTGATCGTCTTTAAGGCGGAGAAGCTGGAAATCCAAAAGTTCGGGGAGAAAGGGTACTACAAGGAGCTTCCGAACGCGGGCATCGTCGGCAGCGGCACGGACCATCAGGTACGGGTCGGCGCCGTCGACATCGAAGGCGGCGTCAAGCTGACGTTGATCGTCGACGGGAAGCTCGTGTACGAATGGGAGGACACAGATCACCCCGTTTTGAACGAAGGCTTCTTCGGCCTGTACGCGATGGCCGGCATGCCGGCGACGGTGAAGCAGTTCACGATCCACGAGGAACGACGCGCGAACGGTTGGGTGACCAGCGCGCCGGCCGCCGTACTGGAGCCGCTTGCGAACGGCGTAACGCTGTCGGGCTCCGATGCGATCGCGGCGTACGAGAAGAAGCAGTACCGCAACGCTACGTATGAGTTTACGTTCAATGCGGACCTGCAGGAGACGTGGCCGGCCGTCGCGCTGCGAATGGACAACTACGACACACCGATCTGGACCCGAAACTCGGGCTATTTGATCGTGTTTAAAGCGGGCATGTTCGAGGTGCAGCGCTTCGGAGCGACGCATTATATCAAGGAGCTGCCGAATCCGGGTCTCTTCAACGACGGCACCGATCATAGGGTGAAGGTCGGCGCGGTAGACGTCGAAGGCGGCGTGAAGATTACGCTCGCGGTCGACGGGAAGCCGATTCACGAATGGATCGATTCCGAGAATCCGATTTACGACGAAGGCTACTTCGGTCTGTACGCGATGGCGGGCAAGCCGGCCGCCGTGAAAAACCTGGTTATCCGCGAGGAACGGCGGGCGAACGGCTGGGTTACGAGCGTAGAGACCGCTTCGCTCGAGTCCGTCGAGGGCGGCGTCACCTTGTCCGGCAACGGCGCGATCGCCGCTTACGACTTGAAGAAGTTCCGCAACGAGACGTTCACGTTCGACTTCAACGCGGATCTCGAAAATACTTGGCCCGCAGTGGCGATGCGCATGGACAATTACGACACGGAAATTTGGAATCGGAATTCCGGATACCTCGTCGTCTTTAAATCCGACAAGATCGAGGTGCAGCGCTTCGGCGCCGCGCACCATATCGCGGAGCTGCCGAATCCCGGCATCGTCAACAGCGGCACGGATCATAAGATACAGCTGAGCTCCGCGGACGTCGCGGGCGGCGTAAAGCTGACGCTGAAGGTCGACGGCGCGCTCGTGTACGAATGGGTCGACTCGGAGCATCCGATCTTGAACGACGGCTATCTCGGCCTGTACGCGATGGCCGGCAAACCGGTTTCGATCAAGAACCTGAGGTTCGGCAAAGAAAACGACCCGTTTACGAAGGGACCGCTGGAGGACCTCAAGTTTACGGACGTGACCGAGGCGACGCCGTTTCGGGATTCGATCCATTTCCTAACGTACACGAAGGTGGTACCGAACGAGGCGACGACGTTCGAGCCGGAGCTTACGGTCTCGGCGGACGACTTCGTCCGCATGGCGGTAACCGCGATGTGCCATACAGTCTCGCAGCCGTGCGACGGCCTGACCGGCGCCGCGGCGATCGATAAGGCGGTCCAAGCGGGCCTTATCGCGGACGGCGAGCTTCCTTCGGAGGATCCGATTCGCTACGGCGACGCGATCGACATGCTGACGCGCGCGTTGACGTATTCCGAGATCGACGCGGCGGAAGCCGAGCAATTCGCGAACGCGATTCCCGGCGCCGGCGACGACAGCACATTGACGAGGGCGCAGACCGCCGAGCTGCTGATGCGATTCATGCATGTCTACTAAACGAGAAGGAGGGGCACCGATGCGGAAACAGATCAGCCTAGTCACGGTCGCCGCGATGCTTCTTTCGCTCCTAAGCGGCATGCCCGCGCCTGCGTCCTACGCCGCGGACGCGGCCGTCTACGTAGACGCGGAGCGCGGCAGCGACGCGAACGCCGGAACCGAGGCGGCGCCGGTCAAGACGTTAGCGAAGGCGAGAGACCTCGTGCGCACGATGAACGACGATATGACGTCGGACCTCTATGTGTATTTGAGAGGCGGCGATTACGGGTTCGACGCGACGGTCGTCTTCGACGAACGGGATTCCGGCACGAACGGGTTCGACGTCGTCTATGCGAGCTACCCGGGGGAGAAAGCCGTGCTTCATGCGGGCGAACGCGTCACCGGTTGGGAGCCGTACGAGGGAGAGATCTATAAGGCGAACGTCGGCGCGAACTGGACGTTCGAGACGTTGACGGAAGACGGCGAGATGCTGACGAAGGCGAGGCACCCGAATACGGGGTATAGCCGCGTACACAAGTATAGCAGCGCCTCCCCGAGATCGTCGTTTTACTTCCGGGACGGCGATATTCCGCCGATCGCGAATCTGGCCGGATTGGAAATCTTCGCGATTCCGGGCGGTCCGACGGGCGAATGGAGCTGGGCCAGCTCGATTACGGACATCGTCAGCGTGAACCGCGAGACGAAGTTCGTGCAGCTTGGGAATACCGTGGCTTACGAGATGGGCATCGGCTCGCGGTATTACGTCATGGGCAGCCTGGAGCTTCTTGACGCGCCGGGCGAGTTTTACCTGGATAAACAAGCCGGCGTACTGTACTACTGGCCGCTCGAGCTGCCGATCGAGGCGCAGACGATCGTCGCGCCGAAGATGCGCAAGCTAATCGAGCTGAAGGGCAGCAGCCCGGACAGCCGCGTCGCGAATATTACGTTCCAAGACCTGACGTTCACCGGCGGCGATCGCCGCACGCGTGACGACGCGTACGACCAAGCGCTCGTCACGATGACGAACTCCGCGGGCATCTCGATCTTGGACAACGTGTTCGAGAATACCGGCGCGACCGGCGTATCCGCGGTCGATTGGGCGGAGTATATCCGGATCAGCGGCAACGTGTTCCGCAACATCGGCACGTCCGGCGTTCAGCTGGTTTCCGGGAACTACAAGACGCTTCAGTACAAGAACAAGTTCAACGTAGTATCGAACAACCATATTCACGACATCGGCTTGTTAAGCGCCGGCTCGCCGGGCATCGCCCTAGCGAATTCGGGCGACAACGAAATCGTTCATAATTTGATTCATGACGGACCTCGAAGCGCGATCGCGCTCGGCGGCTTCGCGACGAACGGCAGCAACGGGGCGATCGCGACCGGCGAAGTCGTCGACGGCGTGCGAGTCACCTTGGAAAACCGTCACGACTTCAAGCATACGCGCAACAACCTCGTCGCGTATAACGACGTGTTCGCGCTCAACCAAAACACGCAGGACACCGGCCTCATCTATATTTGGGGCGGAGGCTTGAACAATCGGTTCGCGAACAACTACGTGCACGACAGCAATATCGAATTTTCGTTCGGGCACGGCATCTACAGCGACGACGACACGGACGGCACGATCATCGAAAACAACGTGTTGTATCGTCTGCAGTACGAGAAGACGGAAGGCAAGCTCGGCAACGCGATTTTCGCGAGAGGCGTAGGCACGAAAATCAAAAACAACGTCATCGCGGACAACGACATTACCGACGCGGTATTCGGCTCTCAGCCGGGCGGCGCGCCGCGGGAGCAGTTCGAAATCGAACGCAACGTCGTGTTGAATCGCGGCACGTCCGGAAAGTACGTCTATTCGTTCTCGGATTGGACGGACGCCGCGGTAAAGTCGGCGTCGAACAATCTGTATTTCAACGAAAGCGGAGAGTACATGGTGAACGGCGTACCTCCGGGCAATATGCCGCTGCTCGATTGGCAGCAGCTGCAAAACAATAAGTTCGATCAATCGACGATTCATGAAGATCCGTTGCTGCGGAATGCGGTAAAGGAGGATTTCCGGTTCCGGTATCAATCGCCCGCTTACGGTCTTGGGATCGAGAACGTCGACCTGTCGAACGTCGGTTTGACGTCCGATTTCAAATACGCGGTACCGGGCGATCCGCTCGGCAGCGTATTCGTGAAAGGCGAGCAAGGCGAGGTCGCGGCCGTCGAGCTGACGGAAGGCGCGAGCTCGGCGCTGCAAGTCGCCGCACGTACCGAGAAGGGCTTCGTTCTTGATTTGTCGGGCGCGCAAGTCTCGTTTCAAAGCTCGAACGAGTCGGTCGCGACCGTCGACGCGGACGGCGTCGTAACGGCCGTCGGCTCCGGTCTTGCCGTCGTCACGGCAAGCGTGACGGCGGGCGGCGCGACCGAGAGCTCCGACATCGACGTCGCGGTGGGCGACGAGCTGACCGGTCTGGAGCTGTCTGCCGTTCGCACAGGACTTTTGGTCGGCCAGCAGGTTTCGCTGTCGGCCGTCGGCACGACCGCGTTCGGGGGGCGCCTCGTTCCGAACGTCGCGTATGCCAGCTCCGACGAATCGGTGGCGACGGTGGACGCGAACGGTCGAGTTACGGCCGTCGGACTCGGCGCCGCGACGATTACCGCATCGGCGAACGGCGCAGACGCGGCGATCGGAATTTCCGTGAGCGCGGCGATTCTGAACTCGATCGCCTTCGCGGCGGCGGTCGCGTCGCCTGCGGCGGGAACGGAAACGGCCCTGTCCGCGACCGGGAAGCTGACGGACGGGAGCGATGCGGATTTATCGAATGCATCGATCGTGTACGCCGTCGACAATCCGTCGATCGCGTCCGTGTCGCAGGACGGCGTCTTGTCCGCGCTGACGACCGGTCGCGTACAGGTAAGCGTGCGGGTGACGCTCGGCGGCGTGACGAAAATCGCTACGCGAAGCATATTCGTAAGAGAAAGCGGATCCGAACCGGGCGGGGGCTACGGCGGCGTTCCGGGTTGGGACGTCCTGATGTACGGCGACGCGGAAGGCTCCGCGTCGGCGCAGGGCGACAACTTCGTGCTCTCGACCGAAGGCGGACGAATTTCCGGCATCGCGGACGAGATCGCCCTGCTGTCCCAGACGGCGGGCGCCGAGCATCATCGATCGACGGTTACGCTGCAAGCGAGAATCGAGCGGATCGACAGCGCGGACCCGAACGCGATCGTCGGCATAACGTTCCGAAAGAACGACACGTCTTACGCCAAGAACGCCTTAGCGGGCTTGAACGGGAAAGGCGAGCTCGTCCTGAATACGCGGAATAACGCATCGCTGCCGGGAACGCGGACGTTAGATCACGCGTCGGAGACGCTGGCGCTGCCTGCGGATCTGAAGCTGGTGAAGACGGGGAACACGGTGACCGCATATTACGGCAGACAGCCGGAAGGCTACGACACCGAGCTCGGTACGGCGGAAGTCGAGTTCGCCGGCGACTTCGTGCTCGGACTCGTCGCGTTGTCGCCGGCGGGGGAAGCGGTGACGGCGGAATTTTCCAACGTTGCGGTTACGATCTCCGAGTCGGACGCCGCGGTCGAGAGCCTCTCCCTCGACAACGACGAGTATTCGCTCGTCGTCGACGACACGCATCGGACGATCGTCACCGCGAGGTTCGATGACGGCGCGATCGCGAACGTAACGACGCAAGCGACGTTCGCGACGTCGAACGCGACGGTCGCGACCGTCGGCGCGGACGGCAAGGTGAGAGGCGTCTCTCGCGGCGTCGCCGAAATTACGGCGAGCTATCGAGGGAAGACGGCGAAGGCCGTCGTCACGGTGCGCGAGGCGATGCCGCCGGAGGATACGATCGTAGGCATCGCGCTCGATGCGGCGTCGTACGCGCTCGCCTCCGGTTCGACGCATCGGACGCGCGTGACGGCGACGTTCGACCATCCGAGTCTCGAGAAGTACGAAGCGGAGCTGGCGGCGCTGTCCGGTGGAGCGATCGTGTCCTCGAACAGCGACATTCCGGCGTCCGGCGGCGGGTTCGCGGACGGCTATTGGGCGGTCGGCGCGAGCGCGACGTGGACCGTGGAGGCGCCCGCGGGCGCGCAGGATCTCGCGATCCGTTATGCGAACGCGGGAGGTCCTCGGACGGTGAGCCTATACGCGAATGGCGCGAAGGTTAAGCAGGTGGAGCTTGCGAAGGTGGCGGACAGCTGGAGTCAGTGGAGTACCAAGACGGAATCGGTCACGCTGCTGGAAGGCGTCAATACGATCGCGCTCGCGTACGATGAGGGCGACACCGGCAACGTCAACTTCGATTATATCGGACTGACGAGAGACGCAACGGTTCTCGACGTTACGGAGGATGCTTCGTACGCGACATCCAACGCCTCCGTTGCGACGGTCGACGAGACAGGACTCGTAACGGCGAGATTCGCCGGGCAAGCCGATATAACGGTGTCGTATCTGGGGCATTCCGCAACGGCGAAGGTGACCGTACCGGGATCCGACGAAGGCTCTGGCGCGCCGAGCGATCCGCCGGCGGACGGCGCCGTGACGGTGGAGCCGGGCAAGGTGACGATCGAATCGTCCGTCGACGAGAACGGAACAGCGGCGGCCGCTGTAAGCGTCCAGCAACTGAAGGACGCCATGGCCTCCGAAACCGGGAACCTCGTCGTCGCGGTGAAGCCGGCGGGCGGCGCGACGCGAGTGGAGGTCAGCCTTCCGGCGCAGGCGTTGATCGAAACGATGCAAGGCAAGAAGACGGCGGTCCAAGTAGACACCGGAATGGGCTCGGTAACGATTTCGATCGACGAGTTGGCGCGGCATCTGGACGAGGGCTCGGCGGACGTATCGTTGTCCGTGTCGAAAGTCGATCCGGCGACCCTCCCGGACAACGTGAGAGCGGCGGTCGGCGCGAACGCCGTGCTCGACTTGAGCTTAAGCGTCGACGGGAAGGCGATCACGGACTTCGCGGGTCGGAACAACGTCGAGGTCACGTTCCCGTACGAATTGGCGCCCGGACAGAAGCCGAACCAAGTCGTCGTTTATTACATCGATAACGACGGGAAGCTGGAGACGGTGCGCAACGGGAAGTACGACGCGGCGACAGGCACGGTAACCTTCCGCCCGAAACACTTCAGCATGTACGCGGCCGCCGCGAACGCGATATCGTTCGTCGATACGTCGGAGACGGCATGGGCGACGGAAGCGATCGAGTCGCTTGCGGCGCGAGGCATCGTGCAGGGCGTAGGCGAAGGCGCATTCCGACCGGCGCGCGAAGTGACGCGCGCCGAGTTCGCGCACATGCTCGTCGGGGCGCTTGACGTCGGCGCCGTCGAGATCGACGAATCCCGGTTTACGGACGTTACGGCGGGCGATTGGTACGCCGAGTCCGTAACCGTCGCGGAGACGCTCGGGATCGTGAACGGCAGGCCGAACGGCGCCTTCGGAGCCGACGACGCGATTACGCGCGAGGAGATGGCCGTCATGATCGATCGGGCGGCGAAGCTTCTGGCCGCGGCGCTGCCGACTGGCCCGAAGAAGACGTTCGCCGACGAACGCGACATGTCCGCGTTCGCGGCGGAAGCGATCGGCCGAATGCAGCAAGCGGGCTTGATTCAAGGAATGGGCGACGGTTCGTTCGCGCCGAAGGCGACGGCGACCCGCGCGCAGACCGCGAATATCGTATACGCTCTATTTAAGCTTCTGTAAACAACTTGAGGAGCCGTCCCTAGGTGAAGAGGGGCGGCTTCTTGCCGTCTATTCGACTTGCGAACCGTGAAGCCGGCGGTAATGCCTCGGCGACATGCCGGTATGCTTGCGGAAGACGCGATTGAAGAAGCTGACGTCTTGAAATCCGGCGCTGTACGCCACGTAGACGATCTTCGTATCGGACGTTCGCAGCATGTCGCACGCATGGCGAATTTGCAAGGAATGCTTATAGTCGAGGAAGCTCATCCCCGTCGCCTTCTTGAACTTCGCGGTGAACGACGACACGCTCATGCCGCACGTCGCGCTCAGCTGGGCCAGCGTTAACGGCTGACGATAGTGCTCCCGCACGAAATGTACGATCGACCGCATCCATTCGTCTTTGCCGAGGGACGACTCGTCGGCGCTCCCGTTTTCCTCGTAGAACCGGTTTAACAAGACGAGACACTCGATCCATCTCGACTTCAGGATGAGACGATAGCCGCTCGCCTGCGACTCGAACTCCTCGCTCATCTTGGACAGATGCGTCTCGATCGCCGTGCGTTGACCGGGCAGCAGCGAGACGTGAGGAATGAAGGACGCGCTCTTCCGCAGGAACGGAGCCAAGTAGAAGGAGTTCACGATCGCAGGCATGCGCAAGAGGTCGTCGAATTCCCGCTGAAGGAACTCTTTCTTGAATAACACGTTATAGACGATCGTATCCTCGGCATCCGAGCCGGTGTAGCTGTGATACGTTTCCGGTTCGAGCACGAACACGTCGCCCGTAGACAGCAAGTAGCGTTGATTGGCGATGTCGTGCGTCGCGCCGCCATGGGCCACGTAGACGAATTCCAAAAAATCATGCGTATGCGTCGGGACGACTTCGCCCCGGCGTATCGTATATTTCTGGATGAAAAAGGGGAACGAAGCGTCCGGGAAAAAGGCCGCCCCTCTCAAAACGTTCACGCGCGTTCCCTCCTAGTTCTAGTTTCCTATGCGGGAAGATTCTTCTCCTAAGTATATTCGCTTCTGCTATATTGTAAATATTCTGAATACAGGATTCGAAGGAGATGAGGGCAACGAAGCCGTTCGGTCCATCGCCGCAGCACTCTATTTTTTACAAGATCGTGTTGACGTTCCTCTGCTTGCTCCTCCCGTTATGCGGATTGAACTTATTCATGAACGATTCCGGAGCCGGCATCGTCCGATCCGAAATCGTCCATTCGATGGACGGCAAGGTAGAGCTGTACGTCGACTTGATCGAATCCGACTTCGACCGAGTCATACGGCTTGTCCAGACGTACGTCAACGACGACGATCTGCTCATGCTCAGCTCCGCCGCGTCCGTCATGTCGGACGTGGAACGAACGAAGGCGATCTTATCGCTGAAGCGGAAGATCGATCTCGTCAAGGCGTCCAGTCGTTTCGTGGAAAATGCAAGCGCCTTCATCCCGATGCTGGACCGCACGGTCACCTCGAACGACAACTCGATCGCTACCTTCGACGAAGCGCGGTTCGAAGCGTTGTCCGCGACGACGAACCGGTACGACGCTCCGTTCCTGCGCTATGACGATAACTTGTACATCAGCGTTCCGTATCCGGACCCCGCGTTGTCCGGGGGACGTCCGCCGCAGTTTTTGCTGACGGTGGAAGTGTCCGAACGGGAGCTGCGAGAGACGTTGAAGCGTTTCGCGAACAACGGGGAGAAGGCGGTATTATCTTCGAACCGGTTCGATTGGGCCGTCCGAAGCGACGAAGGGTTCGGCGCCGCCGTTCCGGCCGATTCGGACCAAGCGTCCGGCGACTCCGTCCGGCTGGACGGAGAACGTTATCTCGTCGTGTCGCAATCGTCGGATCGGCTCGATACGACGCTGACGATTTTCGCGCCGGAACGCCGGATCTTCGGTCCCTTAACGAAATACCGGACTTGGCTGCTGCTCATGTCGATCTTCTCCGTCGTCGTCATCTTGTTCTTCGCGCTCAGTCTGCATCGGATTATCGAACGGCCGCTGCGGACGCTGGTGCGTTCTTTAAGTCAGGTGGAGAAAGGCAACTTGCAGGTGGCCGTCGCGTACGAGCGCAAGGACGAGTTCGGCTTCTTGTTTACCCGGTTCAACGCGATGGTTCGTCAGCTGAACGTGCTCGTCCATGAAGTGTACGAGCAGAAGTATCTCGTCCGACTCGCGGAGCTTCGCCAGCTGCAGTCCCAGATCAACCCGCATTTCCTGTATAACAGCTTCTTTATCCTTCACCGGATGGCCACGCTGCGCGACAACGACAACATCGCCCGGTTCACGAAGTACCTGGGCGACTACTTCCGTTATATTACGAGAGACGGCGCTTCGAACGTTCCGCTCTCCGAGGAAGTAAACAATGCGCGCACGTACACCGATATTCAGGCGTTCCGATTCGGACGCCGCATTGCGGCGACGTTCGGCGATCCGCCGAAGGAATGGGAGGGCTTTCGCGTTCCGCGGTTAATTCTGCAGCCGTTGATCGAGAACGCTTACGCGCACGGGTTGGAGAACAAGACGAAGGATGGGCGGCTCCTCGTCGAATTTCGCGCGGCGGAGGAGACGCTGCTCGTCGTCGTCGAGGACAACGGCGAGCACTTGACCGAAGAGACGCTGCAGCAGCTAAGGCAACGGCTGACGGCGCCGGAGTCGGCGGCCGAGAGCACCGGTCTCCTGAACGTGCACCGGCGCTTGCAGATCATGTTTGGAAGGGAGAACGGCTTGACCTTGTCGCGGGGCGCCGAAGGCGGCCTCCGCGTAGAGCTCCGCATACCGAGAGGCAGAGAAGGGGAGGATGCGTTTGTATCGTCTGTTGATCGTCGATGACGAACCGTATACGGTCGACGGCTTGTACGAATTCTTGCAGGAAGCGGACTTGCCCGAAATCGAAATGTACAAGGCTTATTCGGCGGAAGAAGCGCTGCAGAGGCTCGATCGAGCGAAGTTCGATCTCGTAATCAGCGACATCCGAATGCCGGGCATGAACGGGCTGCAGCTGCAGAAGAAGATTAAGGCCAGGTGGCCGGCATGCAGAGTGATCTTCCTTACGGGCATCAACGACGCCGACTACGTGCGCGAAGCGCTGCGCGAGGGCAGCGCCGATTATTTGTTGAAGACGGAAGGGGACGAGCCGATTCTCGCCGCGATTCGGAAGGCGATCGGCGAACTGGAGCGGGAGCTGATGAACGAGCGGGTGCTGACCATGGCGGAAGCTCGGCTCCGCGAGGCGCTTCCGGCGCTGCGCAACGACTGGTTCCGGCGGCTGCTGCAGTATGGCATCGAGGAGAACGGATTATCTCAGACGAAGCTGGACGAGCTGGAATGTCCGCTCCAGGCGAAGTTACCTGTCCTGCTCATCGTCGGACGCGTCGACCGGTGGCCTACCGTCCTGTCGGCGACGGATCGGTCGCTCTTGATGTACGCGATCGAGAACGTCGTCCAGGAGCACTTCGAACCGATCGCGTCGCAGTGGATCGCCGTCGACGAAAGTTATTTCACGCTGCTGGCGCAGCCCCGGACGCGCGTGGAGTCGGAAGAGGGGGGCCTGGACGGTCCGGACGATTCGCCCCGGTGGGAACGAGCGGTTCGATTCGCGCAGGGCGCGTTGGACACGGTGCAAACCGCCTGCGCACGGCTGCTCAAGCTGTCGGTTTCCGTTGTCTGCGGAAGGGAGCCGATCGATTGGGTGGACCTGACGGAGAGAAGCTCGTCGATGCGCAACGCGTTGGTCGTCGGCGTCGGGGACGGCAACAGCATGATGCTCCTGAACGGCGGCAGCGCGGGCGAGCGCGCGACGCGCGAACGAGACGAGGCGGCGGCCGCCCGTCGGAAGGAACGATTCGGGAACGCGCTGGAAAACGGAGATTCGATCGCGGCGCGCGAGGCGTTGGAGGACTGGTTCCAAGGCGCGGAGACGTATCCCTTGTACGTGGAGGCGTATTATGCGGCGGCGAATCGGCTGCTGCGCCTCGCGAACCGGTGGGGCGTCTCGGAAAGGCCGGGGGCGGGGTTTCGGCTGGAAGAGCTGATGAACATCCGGGCGCATCCCTCCCGCGAGGAGGCGATCCTCTTCCTGCAGGAGACGGCCGACCGGCTCATCCGCGACAAGCGCGCGACGCAGCAGGACCGCGCGCACTGCATCGTCGACAAAGTCAATCGCATCATTCGGGAGCGCATGCAGGAGGACGTCTCGTTGACGGCGCTCGCCGACGCGGTTTATTTGAATCCGACGTATTTGTCGATGCTGTACAAGCAAGTGACGGGAGCGAACATCTCGGAAATTATCGTTCAGCTGCGGTTGGAGCGGGCGAAGGAGCTGCTGGCGGATTCCCGCTACAAGATTCATGAGGTGGCCGCCGCGATCGGCTTCGACAACGCCGGATATTTCGCCCGTTTCTTCCGCAAGCACGCGGGCGTCGGACCGCAGGAATATCGAAATCAGTCGAGCGTATAAGGAGCCCGGAACGAAGTTCTGAACGAAGTCGCATGAATCCAAAGATTGTATCATTCTCAGGAGAGGATGCAAGCTCCTATACTAATAACAGGATGGATCATCCAAATAAAGGGAGGATGACGATGAAGCGGAAGAAGGGGAAATACGGACTGTCTGTTGCTCTGATTGCGATTCTTTTATTTGTAAGCGCTTGCTCCGGTGGTGGGGGCGCAGGGGAGCCGGAGGGGGCGGAAGGAACGCCGAACGGAACGGGGAATGCGGAGAAGCCTGCGGAGACGCCGGCCGGGAGCGAGGAGGGACCGATCGATCCGCTCGGGAAATACGATCCCCCGATCGAAATCACGAGCGTTCGGATCGTCAACGATACGTTTAAGTACCCGGAAGGCGACGACATCGGCAATAACGTATGGACGCGCACGCTTCAAGAGAAGCTGGGCATCAACGTGAAATACGACTGGGTCGTCAGCGGCGACGGACCCGGCGGGCAAGGCGAGCAGAAGATGAACGTCTCGATCGCGTCCGGCGATTTGCCGGATTTCATTCCGGTCAACGCTAAGCAGCTGAAGCAGCTGGTCGAAGCGGACCTGCTGATGGATTTGACGGACGTATACGATAAATACGCCTCGGACTTTACGAAGGAAATTATGTTGCAGGACGGGCCGAACGCGCTGGCGTCCGCGACGTTCGGCGGAAAGCTGATGGCTATTCCCAACACCGGCTCCGCGATGGACGGCGCGATGATGATCTGGATCCGGGACGACTGGCGGAAGAAGCTGAACTTGCCGGTGCCGCAGACGCTCGACGACGTGATCGCGATCGCCGAGGCGTTCACGACCCAAGATCCGGACGGCAACGGTCAAGCGGACACGATCGGCATGTCGCTGAATAAAGATTTGTACGGCGGCTACGCGGGCATCGACGGATTTCTGAACGCGTTCCATGCGTATCCGCGGCAATGGATCAAAGACGACAGCGGCAAGCTCGTCTTCGGCAGCGTGCAGCCGGAGATGCGGCAAGCGCTTCAGAAGCTGCAAGAGATGTTCAAGAACGGGCTGCTCGATCGAGAGTTCGGCGTGAAGGATCAAGGGAAGGCGGCGGAATTCGCCGCGTCGGGCAAGGTCGGATTGCACTTCGGGCAAATGTGGAACCCGCTCTGGCCGCTCGTCGACAGCAAGAAGAACGATCCGGCCGCGGAGTGGCAGTCGTACCCGCTCGTATCCGCCGACGCCGAGCCCGCCCTGCCGCGGGTCGGATTGACGGTAGGCGGGTATTACGCGGTGCTGAAGGAAGCGAAGCATCCGGAAGCGCTGCTGAAGATCATTAACCTGTTCACGGAAACGGGCTGGGGCGAATCGACGACGCCGGACAATTACGCGGCGCACTTCACGAGCGACGGCTTCGAGAAGCACAAGTACATTCCGTTCCAAACGTGGCCCGCTCGGAAAAACTTGGATATCCATCTTCACATCACGGAAGCGATGAACAGCGGAGACTTCTCGAAGCTGAACCCCGAGGAGCAGAACAACTTCCAACAGATCGACGCCTTCCTGAAAGGCGAGGCGGGCAGCGAGATCGGCTGGGCGTATAACCAGGTGTTCGGCAAGGAAGGCTCCTTCAAGGTGATCAACCAGTACGTGAACGACGGAAGCCTGCTCCAAAACGAGTTTTTCGGAGCCCCGACGCCGACGATGGTCGACAAGGACGCGACGCTGCAGAAGATGGAGCTCGAAGTGTTCACGAAGATCATTCTGGGCGATCCGATCGAGCTGTTCGACAAGTTCGTCGAGGACTGGAAGAAGCTGGGCGGCGACGCGATGACGCAGGAAGTGAACGACTGGTACGCAAACAAGTAAATCGCAATCGGCGAGGGGAGCGATTCTCACATATCGCCTTCCCTCGCTTCCCTTTCGCGGAAGGAGGCGCAAGCGCATGCTGCAGAAAATAAAATCCCCCTACTGGCCGCTTCACCTCATGCTGCTGCCGGGGGTGCTTCTCGTTCTCGTCTTCAGCTACGGTCCGTTGTTCGGCATCGTCATCGCGTTCCAACGATTTCTCCCGGCCAAGGGCTTCTTCGATTCGCAGTGGATCGGGCTCGACAACTTCCGATACGTGTTGGACTTGCCCGATTCATCAAGAATACTATGGAACACGGTCATCATCGCGTTCTTCAAGATCGTCGTCGGTTTCATCGTCCCGGTCGTCGTCTCGCTGCTCTTGAACGAGGTGCGCAAGGAGATGTTCAAGCGCAGCATCCAGACGATGATCTATTTGCCGCATTTCTTGTCTTGGATCATTCTGGGCGGCATCCTGATCGACATTCTGTCGCCGTCCAGCGGCATCGTGAACCAATTCCTCGTCTGGTTCGGCATCGAGCCGATCTATTTCTTAGGCGACAACGCCTGGTTCCGTCCGGTACTCGTGTTATCCGACGTCTGGAAGGAATTCGGCTTCAATACGATCGTCTACCTCGCGGCGCTTACCAGCATCAATCCCTCGCTGTACGAGGCGGCGATCGTGGACGGGGCGGGGCGATGGAAGCAGACGCTGCATATTACGCTGCCGGGCATGATGCCGATCATCGTCCTCACGTTGACGCTCAGCCTCGGCAACGTGCTGAACGCCGGCTTCGATCAGGTGTTCAACCTGTACAGCCCGCAAGTGTACGAGACGGGGGATATCATCGATACGTTCGTGTATCGGATCGGCCTCGTCGACGCGCAATACGGCGTCGCGACCGCGGTCGGCTTGTTTAAATCGGTCGTTTCGCTCGTCTTCATTTCGGCATCGTATTATTTGGCTTATCGATTGGCGAATTATCGCATTTTCTAAGGAGGAGGGGGAAGATGGTAGAGCATCTCGGCTTCGGGAGAAGGCTGTTCCTCGGCGTCAACTACGCGGCGTTGGCGGCGCTCGCCTTGTTGTGCCTCCTCCCGCTGATCCATGTGCTGGCGATCTCGTTCAGCTCGAGCCAGGCGGCGACGGCGGGACTCGTGAAGCTGTGGCCGGTCGAATTCACGGTCAGCTCGTACGAATTCGTTCTCGCCAAGCCCGCCTTCACGCAATCGATCGGCGTCTCGCTGCAGCGGGTGTTGCTGGGCGTTCTGGTCAATATGCTGCTTACGGTATTGATCGCCTATCCGCTCGCGAAGGAAGCGAAAAAATTTCCGTACCGCACGGCGTACGTCTGGTTTTTCGTCATTACGATGTTGTTTCACGGCGGACTCATTCCGCTGTACATGACGGTGAAGTATACGGGCATCATGAACACGCTGTGGGCGCTCGTGCTGCCGAACGCCGTCCCGGTATTCAACGTCGTCCTGCTGCTCAACTTCTTCCGGGGATTGCCGAAGGAGCTGGAGGAGGCGGCGTTCATGGACGGCGCCGGCCATTGGACGACGCTGTGGCGCGTCATGGTGCCGTTATCCGCGCCGGCGCTCGCGACCATTACGCTGTTCGCCACCGTCGGCCACTGGAACGCATGGTTCGACGGGCTCATCTTCATGAATTCGCCGGACAATTACCCGCTGCAGAGCTATCTCCAGACGGTCGTCATCAATCGCGACTTATCGCTCGTCTCTTCGTCGGACTTGAAGGCGCTGGCGGAGGTGAGCGATCGGACGGCTAAGGCGGCGCAAATCTTCCTCGGCGCGCTGCCGATCCTGCTCGTATATCCGTTCTTGCAGCGGTTCTTCATGAAGGGGATCGTGCTCGGCAGCGTGAAGGAATGAAGTCGATCGGAAGGAAGGAGGGGCGCCCGCAGGATCGGGCGCCCCATTCTTATGATTACGATATTTTCTCGTACACCGTCGGGAAGTGGTCGCCGGCGAGAATTTCGCCGGGCTTCACCTGCACGTAATCGTGCATCGGATGATTCGCGAGCGGCTCGTACCGGGTATGCCCGGGCATGTAGTGGACGGCGATGGCGCGCCGCTTCAGCTGCGATCGATTATGCGGCGAGCCGTGCCACGTCAGGCAGTGGTGATAGCCGACTTGCCCCTTCTTGATCTCGAAAGGAACGGCTTCGACGACGGCGCCCTCGGGGAGCAGCTCCGGCTGCTTGTGGTACGGCTTGAAGTCCGGCGTCGCTCCGATGTATTTCTGATGGTTGCCCCACTTGTGACTGCCGGGCACCATCCACATGCAGCCGTTCTCGATGACGGCGTCGTCGAGCGCGACCCACGCGCTGACGAGGTCGGCGGGCTGGATGATCGGCCAGAGCGGATGGTCCTGATGCCAGCCCGTCGGCCCACCGGATAACGGCGGTTTGTACTGCACTTGATCGTGCCAAATTCGCACCGCGTCCGTTCCGCACAGCTGCGCGATTTCCTCGCAGATCGTCCGGTTCGCCGCGTGCTGATAGAAAGCGTCGCTGGCCATCCAGATGTTTACGATCTGCACGACGCGCTCGGTGACCGTCATCTTCATGTTATCGTACAAAGAGTTGTTTCCCAGCATATTGTGGTTGAGCACCGGCTTCTTCACGGACTTGCCTTCCATAACGAGATCGAGCTCCGCGCGAAGCGCTTCGACTTCCTCGTCGTTCAGCACGACGTCTCCTTTCAAAAAACCGTTCCGGTGAAATTCCTCGATTTGGGCTTCCGTCAACATATGCTGTTCTCCCCTTCGAAATAATGTTGTTTACGGTTCCATCATACGGAAGGAGGAGCCGAACGTATTTAGAATTAATCATAGAGTAGTTGCGATTTTTCAAGATCGCGCATCCAGAAGGGAACCGGAGGTGCCGCGTACATGCATGAGGGATCGGTGAACGATATGCTGCCGGTCGTAAACTTCGCGAGCAGGGATGCGGCGGACGCGGGAAATTACTGGGGACCGCGCGTGATTCCGGATTATCAGCTGTTCTATGTCGCGTCGGGCGAAGCCCGGCTGACGGTCGGCGAGGAGGAGCACAGGATCGATCCCGGACAATTCGCGTATTTCGGCTATGACCATCCGCATCGGCTGCAAGTCGTTCGGCCGACCGAATATTTCAGCATTCATTTTCTATGGAACGGGCCTTCGTCTACGCCGGTCCATCCCGCCTACGGCATTCGGGAGGTGGACGAGGCGATGCTGCGCCGCGCGGGCGGCCTTCACCGCGTCGAGTGTCCGGGCTTCGGGTCCGTCGAGCTGCCGCATCGGCTGTCCGCCGTCGGCGTCGAGCCGATTCTGACGCGCATCGTGAAGGAATACCGCCAGGAGCAGCCGGGTTATCCGGCGATGCTGCGGGCGCATATGACGGAGCTGCTGATGGAGCTTCTGCGGAGCCGGATGGAGGGGGGCGCGGCGAGTCGTCGCGGCCGGATCGACGTCGCCCTGCGCGCGATGCGGGAGCAGCCGGCGAAGCCGTGGACGGTAGCGGAGCTTGCGAGTCTGTGCGGATACCATCCGAGTTATTTCACGTTGTTGTTCTCGCGGGAGATGGGGCGGAAGCCGAAACATTTCCTCATCCACGAACGGATCAAGCAAGCGAAGCAGGCGCTGCTGCGCGGAGAGGCGATCGATTCGATCGCCGAGCGGCTCGGCTACGGAAGCATCCATTACTTCAGCAACAACTTCAAGAAGGAGACCGGCTTGTCGCCGAGCGAATTCAGACAGCGGCCCGATCGCGGTTCGGACGGTTGACGATGCGGAGCGTTTGGCGAATCGACCAACTTTTTTTACAGATCCTCCAAGATTGGAAGCGGTTGAACGACTTATACTGTCCGTAGAAATCCAAATACGAAGGGTGAGGACGGGAATGAACGATCGCCGGGTATTGGAACAGGAGAAGATCGATTATTATCGGGAAAACGGGTTCGTGCAAATCGACGATGTCTTATCGAGCGAAGAAGTCGAGGAGCTGCGCGAGTATTTGTTCGAAACGATGGATCAAAGCGGCGGAAGAAGCTTACAGACGGACAAGGAAGACGGATTGTATTACCGCGTACTCAATCAACGCGTGAATACGTGGCGGGATCACGGGGGGATGGCGCGCTTCGTGCTCGGCTCTCGGTTCGCGGACATGGGCAAGCAGCTAACGGGCTTCGAGGGCATTCGTCTGTTCCATGACCACGCGCTGTTCAAGATGCCGAAGGATTCGAAGCCGACGCCGTGGCATCAGGATTGGCCGTACTGGCCGATGCGGGAGACCGGGGCGTTCTCGATTTGGATCGCGCTCGACGACGTGGACGAGAACAACGGCTGCATGATGTTCGTCCCGAAGTCGCAAAAGATTAAAAATCTAAAGAGCGTAAGCTTGGTCAGTCCCGAGGACATCTTCGCCCAAGACGGCGCCCGGGAGGTCGATCGGAACACGGCGGCGATCGTCCGAATGAAGGCGGGCAGCTGCACGTTCCACGACGGCCTCACGTTCCATTACGCCCACGCCAACCGGCTAGATAAACCGCGTCGCGCGCTCGCGATCATCTACATGGCCGACGGCACGACGTACAGCGGGGCGCCGCACGTATGCACGGACGGCTTGGGCCTGGCGCCGGGCGACGTTATCAAGGGCGGGCTGTTCCCGAAGCTGGCCTAGGCGGATTCGGATCGATTCGAGCAACATGCCCGCATCCGACGGACGTATGTCCGGATCGACCATGACAGGGCGATCCGGACACGATATGATCGAGGTAGCAAGCGCTTCCACAAGCGCATTCGGAAAGGATGACGATCATGATCAACATCGCCGTCGTCGGCGTCAACAACATCGGCAAGCTGCATTGCCAAGCCTATGCGAAGCATCCGAAAGCGCGGTTGGTCGCGGTTTGCGACCTGCTCGAAGAGCGGGCGGCGGCGGCCGGCCGCGAGTTCGGCGTTCCCGCCTATACGAGCTTGGAGCGTCTGCTCGAGTCCGAGTCGGTCGACGCTGTGGCCGTAGCGACGGCCGGGGAGGAGAAGGGTGGCCATCATTTCGATCCCGCGATGCTCGCCATGCGCGCGGGCAAGGACGTCTTGGTGGAGAAGCCGATTTCGAACCGAATCGAATTGGCCCGCGAGATGGTCGCGTTCGCGCGCGAGAAGGGCGTGCGTCTCGCCTGCAACTTGAACCACCGCTTCTCGCCCGCCGCCTTCCGCGCCAAGGAGCTCGTCGAGGAAGGCAAGCTCGGAACGATCCTGTTCGTAAATATGCGCCTGACGATCCGCAATCCGTCCGACGAGACGCCGTGGCTCCACCTTCGGGCGCTGCATCCGCACTCGATCGACGTGATGCGTTATTTCGCCGGCGACGTCCGCCGCGTACAGTCGTTCCTGACGCAGGCGCCCGGCCGGACGTCCTGGTCCACCGCGTCGATCAATATGGAGTTCGAATCCGGCGCGGTCGGCCATCTGACGGGCAGCTACGACATGTCCATGCGTCACCCGATCGAATGCCTGGAAATCGGAGGGACGTCAGGCCGTCTGCTGCTCGATAACGTCTATGAGACGATGACGTACTTCCCGCACGACTCGGACGACCGGCTCGTGCTGCAAAATCCGATCTTCGGCGGCATGCAAGGGTTCAACGATACGTTCCGGCTGCGGATCGACCGCTTCCTCGAGGATATCGCCCGGGGCGCGTCGCCGGACGACGTCGCCGCCTCGGGCGAGGACGCGCTCGCCGCGCAGGAGACGATCGAAGCGGCGATCCGCTCCTTCCAATCCGGCGGAGCGCCGGCCGTCGTCGAACGCAGCGGGGGACGCGATCATGCGTAAGCTGAACAGCAGCGCGTTCATGAAGGAGGACTTCCCGTTCTGGATCGCTCGCACGACGCAGGGCAACGTCGACGAGCACGGGCACGACTTCGTCGAGCTCGTCTACGTCGTCCGCGGAAGAGGGCGGCATCGCTTCGACGGCGCGTCGTACGATATTCATGCTGGCGACGTGTTCATTATCAATCCGGGAGAGACGCATGCGTACTCCGTCCAACCCGGCGATTCGATGGAGATCGTCAACTGTCTGTTCATGCCGTCGTTCATTCCGGACTCGCTGCTTCGGGAGCTGAACGTCACGGATGCGATGGATTATTTCTACGTGCATCCGTTCCTCCAGCGGGACCAGCGGTTCAATCACCGCTTGAACCTGCACGGCGAAGACGCGGACAACGTGCTCGGCCTGCTCGAGAGCATGCTTCGCGAACAGGGGGGAGCGGGCACCGGCTTCGCTACGATACTGAGGCTGAAGCTGCTCGAGCTGCTCATTCTGTTGTCGCGTTTTTACAAGACGATCGGACGCGGCGCTGCCTCGCCGTCGCCGAGACAGCAGGACCGAACGATGACGGCCAGACGCCTGTACGGTTATATGGAGAGAAATTACGATAAGAAGCTGACGCTGCAGTCGTTGTCGGAGCTGTTCAACATCAGCTCCCGGCACTTAAACCGGCTTATCCGCCGCCAATACGGCAAGAGCGTCGTGGACGTCCTGCACGACATTCGCATCGGCCGCGCCAAGCGGCTGCTTCTCGACACCGACGAGAAGGTCATCTCGATCGCGTCGCTCGTCGGCTACGAAGATTCCTCCTTCTTCACGCGCCTGTTTCAGCGCCACGTCGGCTGCTCCCCGAGCCGGTATCGGTCGCTTCACGACGGCGAGGAGCTGGAAGGCGGACGCACGTCGTGAGCCGCAAGCGCCCGAACGTGCTGCTCGTCACCGCGGACCAGCTCCGCTACGACGCCGTCGAACCGAACGCCCCCGGCGCGCCGAGCACGCCGCATCTGGCAAGGCTCGCGGCCGAAGGAGTCCGCTTCGCGCACGCGTATTCGCATATTCCGGTATGCGGGCCGGCGCGACAGTCGCTGCTGTGCGGCCGACGGCCGGAGACGTTCGGCGGCCTCTGGAACGCCGGCGGAGCGCTGCCGGTCGCGTCGCTGCCGCCGGACGCCTGGACGTGGTCCCAGGCGCTCGCGGACGCCGGCTACCGAAGCGCATTCCTCGGCAAGTGGGGCGTGCATCCTACGCTCGATCCGACGAGTTACGGCTACGATACCTACGTCGGGGAATCCGACTATGCCGCATTTCGGAAAGCGGAATATCTGGAGGTCGAGTTTAAGAACGGCTACTTCGGGGAACCGAACCCGATTCCGGTCGAGGCGTCCTCGACGCATTGGTTCGCGGATCGGGCGGCGGCGGAGCTGCGCCGTCTCCACGCGTCGGGCGGCCCATGGCATATGGCGATCCATTTCGCCGAACCGCACTTGCCGTGCCGCCCGTCGGGCCGGTTCGCCGACATGTATGCGCCGGAAGCGATCAAGCCTTGGCCCGGCTTCGAAGAGACGTTCGCGGGCAAACCCTACATACAGCGCCAACAGCTGTATAACTGGGGCGTCGAACGGTATACGTGGGCGGATTGGTCGCCGATCGTCGCTCGGTACTTCGGCGTCGTCAGCCAGCTCGACGACGCGATCGGCCGCGTGCTCGGCGCGCTGGACGATCTCGGCGCGGCCGATGACACGCTCCTCGTCTTTACGTCCGATCACGGCGACATGTGCGGGTCGCACCGGATGATGGATAAACATTACGTCCTATACGACGACGTCGTCCGCGTGCCGATGGCGATGCGTTGGCCCCGCGCGCTTCCGCAGGGGACGGTGCTCGACCGATTCGCTTACAACTTTCTGGATTTGGCGCCGACGTTCCTCGAGCTTCTCGAGCTCGAGGCGGACGCGAGCGTTCGAGCCGGCTTCCACGGTCGATCGCTTGCGCCGCTGCTCTCGGGACGTCCGGATCCTTCTTGGAGGGAAGACGTCGTCGCCACGTATAACGGGCAGCAGTTCGGCTTATACACGCAGCGGATGATCCGCACCGAGCGATGGAAGTACGTCTGGAATTTGACCGACGTCGACGAGCTGTACGACGTTCAGGCGGATCCCGGAGAGCTTGAGAACCGAATCGGCGAGACCGAGCTCGCGGACACGGTGCGCGGCCTGCGGGTTCGGTTGCACGAGACGCTTCGCCGGGACGGCGACGGCTTCGACAACGAGTGGATGAGGCGCCAGCTGGTCGAAGGCAGGAAGCTCTAACAAATTTTTTCTTGCTGCCAGCGAATGCTCTGATCGAACGGGACGTACTCGAACGCGCTTTCCTTCCAATAATACATAAGCTCTCGACGCGTCCACCCCTCGTAAAGCTCCTCCCATTCGTACGGACCGTGCGGCCGGAGGGAGGCGGCTTCGATCGGATCGCTCGCCCGTTGGTAACGAAAGTCGCACGACAGCCGGATCGTGCCCGGACGAAGGTTGGGCAGCGCCTTGTGCACGGTATGGCTGTGGAACGCGAGCACGTCGCCCGCCTCGAAGTCGACCGTCTCCCATTCGTAGTCCAAGCCGCATAGAATCGACTCGAGTCCGCCGGCGCCCGCCGCATGCGTGACGCCGAGCAGCCCTTCGCGATGGCTGCCCTTCAGCACGGCGAGTCCGCCGAGCGCCCGCGGCACGTCTCCAAGCGGTATCCAGCACGTCCACGTATCCGAACTACCTTGCACATGCAGGAAGTCCTGATGGGACGGCGTCGTACGAACGTCCGGATGCGGCAGCATGACGCGGGCGATATTCCGCGGATGCACGAAAGGCTCGCCGCCGAACACGGCCGTCAACATGCGCCGGATCGCCGGCGCGTGCGCCAGCGCGTGGAACGACTCCAGCTTCTGGATGTCCCGATACACGTCGAGCGGCGCGCCTACGCCGTTCCATGCGACCTCCTCGGCGGTATAGCGGCGGATGCGCGCTCCGTCGCCGATCGCCTCGTCTTCGCGTCCGGCCTCGAGCAGCTCGTAAGACCGAAGCACGCCGAGAACGTCGCCGCGAACGGCCATCACCGTCTCCCTCGGAAGCAGCCCCCGAAAGAAAATCATCCCGTCGAGTTCCGCGCGTTCCCGGATGAGATCCGGCGTTTCGAGCAAGGGCGTCGCGTCTTGGAACGTGCCGGAGACGGGACGTTTATCGTTGTCCGTCAACATTTCGATCAGCTCCTTATATCGCTTGCAGCGGATGTATCGTCAGCGTATCAAACCTGTCGGCGGTTGTATTTGTCCGATACCCATGGCCCGTTGCACTTTACCGGATTCGGATGACGCTCGGACGAGAGGAGAGACCCCTTATGCCGCTGCTTGCCCCTTCCGGCGCGGAGTTCGCGCCCGTCGTCGGCTACGCCAATCGGCTCGTGTGCACGCCTTCGGAACGATTCGGGCCTCGCGCGATTTCGGACTTTCAATTCGTGTTCGTCGCTAGCGGCGCGGGCCGATTCGCAATCGGAGGACGCAGCTACCGCGCCGCTGCAGGCTGCTTGTTTTTCTACGGGCCGGACGTGCCGCACGTCATCGAAGCGGACGACGCCGACCCGTTCGTGTTGTACGGCGTTCATTTCATCCCGGAAGGACCGCTGCCGGAGCGCCCGCCGGAGTCGCCCCTCGGCATCCGGCCGGCGAAGGGAGACGAACCGTCTCCCGCCGAGCCCGGCCTGCCTTTCCCGCCGTGCGCGAGGACCGGGATGTGGCCGCTGCCGTATTTCGAAACGTTCGCCCGCGAATTCGTCGAGAAGCGGCCGTTCGCGCCCGAAGCGCTCCGCGGGGCGATGCTGCAATTCGCGGCGAGGCTGCTGCGCTGGTGCGAGAGCGGCAGCTTGCCCGCGCCGACGCCGCTGGAGGCGCGCATCGCGGCGGTGCGGGCGATGCTGGAGGAGCGGGCCGGCTCGCCTTACGACGCCGGTTGGTTGACGGAGGCGTCGCCGTATACGCATGACTACGTCTCCCGGAAGTTTCGGGAACGGTTCGGCGCGGCGCCCCAGCGGTATCACGACGAACGCAGAGTAGAGCAGGCGATGCGCTTGCTGGCGACGAGCGCGGACTCCGTCACGGACGCTGCGCGGCGTCTCGGGTTCGACAGCGTGCATTACTTCTGCCGTTGGTTCAAGAGCCGAACCGGGGAACAGCCGTCCGTCTTCCGGCAGCGGAATCGTACGATTTGACGCCGAAGGTCCGTCGAATCGTGCACCTTTTCCATCGTATCGTGTACATCGGGAAGCGAGGAAGCCGGTTACAATTGGACGTAGTAAGCGCTTACTCCAAGAAAGGAAGGGGGAGCTTATGCCCGCCGAGACGGAAGTGAACGGAAACCTTCGAGGGACGGAGAGAGGCGCGCCGGCGGTTCGGGAGGCGTCGCTCCTGCGGCGGATGGCGGCGCACAAAACGTTGTATTTGTTATTTATCCCCGTCTTGCTGTACTACGCGCTCGTCCGGTACTGGCCGATCGGCATGGCTTGGATCGTGGCGTTCAAGGACTTGCAGCTGGGCGCGGGCGTATGGCAGAGCGAATGGGTCGGACTGGACAATTTCCGCGTCATGTTCACCGATCCGCAGCTTGTGAAGGTGCTTCGAAATACGGTGGAAATCAGTCTGCTTCGGCTCGCCGTCGGGTTCGTGCCGCCGATTATCCTGGCCATCATGTTTCACGACCTTGCGAGCAACCGGTTCAAGAAGTGGACGCAGACGATCGTGTACATCCCCCATTTTTTCTCGTGGGTCATCGTCTTCGGCATCGTCTTCGCGCTGTTTTCGACCGGGTCGGGGTTCGTAAACAACATGCTCGAGTGGTTCGGCTTGCCGCGGAAGGAGTTTTTCCTCGATCAAGACTGGTTCCGGCCGCTGCTCGTCGGTTCGGCGGTCTGGAAGGAAATCGGCTGGGGCACGATCATTTATTTGGCCGCGCTCGCCTCCGTCGATACGCAGCTGTACGAAGCGGCCGCGATGGACGGAGCGGGACCGCTGCGGCGCGTATACCATATCACGCTGCCGTCGCTCGTGCCGGTCATCATTTTCCTCGTTTGCTTGAATCTCGGGACGATCCTCTATGCCGGCGGGGAGCAAATTCTCCTGTTCTACAATCAAGCGGTGCTCGATACCGCGGACGTCGTCGATACGTGGATTTACCGGGAATCGCTCGCCCGGCTGCAGTTCAGCATCGGGACGGCGATGGGGCTGTTCCAGTCGTTCGTCGGCATGCTTCTCGTGCTCGCGACGAACGCCGCATCGAAGAAATATACGGGCCGGGGCATCTGGTAGAAGGGAGCCGTTCCGATGTATGCATACGCATCGCGTTCCGAGAGAGCATATCAGATTTTCATTCATACCGCCGTGGCGCTCGTCGCGCTTTCGGCCTTGTTTCCGCTCGTCTACGTCGTCGGCATGTCGCTGACGTCGCAAAGCGAGATGATCGCGCGAGATTATTTCGTCATCGTCCCCCAGGAGCCGACGTTGGAGGCGTACAAGCGGATTTTCGCGTCGCCGCTCGTCTGGCAGTCGATCGGAATGTCCGTGCTGCGAAGCACGCTGGGGCCGCTGCTGACGCTTGCGCTCACGACCGTCGGGGCGTTCGTGTTGTCCCGGAAGACGCTGCCCGGGCGCGGACCGCTTCTGTTCCTAGTGCTGTTCACCATCTTGTTCCACGGCGGTCTGATCCCGTCGTACCTCGTGATGAAGCAGCTGCACTTGATCGATTCGTTCTGGGCATTGATCGTGCCGATGCTCGTAGACAGCTTCGGTCTGCTCGTCATTAAGATTTTCATCGAAAATTTGCCCGACGGCCTCATGGAATCGGCTCGGATCGACGGCGCCGGGGAAATTGCGCTGCTGACGCGCATCGTCGTGCCGATGGCGGCGCCGGCGCTCGCGGCGATCGGCATGTTCAGCATCGTCAATCATTGGAACAGCTGGTTCGACGCGCTCATTTACTTGAACGACAAGCAGCTGTACCCGCTGCAGATGGTGCTCCGGAATATGCTGACGGTGGACAGCATGGCGAACGATCAAATGAACTTCATCTTGAAGGACACCCAGCGCGTCAGCTCGGAGACGATTAAGATGGCGACGGTCGTCGTCGGCATCTTGCCGATCATGTGCGTGTACCCGTTTCTGCAAAAGCATTTCATTAAAGGGATGTATCTCGGCGCCGTGAAGGGCTGAAGAGAGAATATCAGGAAAAGGGGACGAAGAGACATGAAGCGAACGTTACGCTCCGGAATGGCCATCATGCTTGCGTCGCTGATCGCCGTGTTGAGCGCCTGCACCGAACGGGCGGCGACCGACGAACCGCCCGGGAACGACGTGCCGTCGAACGGAGAGGCGGCGCAGCCGGAAGGCGGAGCGTCGGCGGAGCCGGCGAAGGAGCCGGAGCCGATCGGCGAGTTTCCGGACGCTTTCCCGATTCCGAAGGCGGTCGACCCGTCGAGTTATGCGTACGACGATCTAAGCGAAAAGTACGAAATCGAAATCATGCTTCCCGGGGCGTTCAATCAGCCGATTCCCGACGATCCGATCAAGAAGTATTTGGACGAAAAGTACAACGTCGATCTGACGCTGACCAACTTGACGGCGGCGGACCTTAGAAACAATGTGGCGGTCCGGTTCGCCTCCGGCGACGCGCCGGACGTCGTCGTCATGCCGTTCAAGGACGTTGCAATCTCCCTCTATAAGCAAGGACAACTGGCCGAGGCGTCCGATATCCTGCCTTACATGCCGCAGGCGGCGCAGTACGTGACGAAGACGTTCGCGAACTGGGCGACGGTCGACGGCGAGATGATCGGCATCCCGCGGTACAGCACGTTCCAGGACAACTGGGGATTTTTCATCCGGGAGGATTGGCTGAAGACGCTCGGCCTCAGCATGCCGAAGACGGTCGATGATCTGTACGCCTACGCCGAGGCGGTGACGAAGAACGATCCGGACGGAGACGGCAAGGCGGATACCTGGTTCATGGGCGGCGCCGGCGGCGGCAACGGGTTCGGCATGCTGGATAGCCTCCGCAGCGCGTTCGGTCACCCGTCCTGGAACGTCGTCGACGGGAAGATCAACCACCCGATGCTGGACGGGACGACGCGCGGCTACCTCGAGTTCTTGAAGAAGCTGAACGACGAACAGCTGCTCTCTCCCGACTGGTACACGATCTCGTGGGAGCCCTTCAAGACGTACACGTTCAACGATCAGGTCGGCATGGTGCATTACCCCGGTGCGAACTTGATCGACGAGACGTACCATGCAAAAAATCGGGACATGAGCGTACTGAATGTTTGGAAACCGATCGCTCCGCCCTCGGCGGACGCGGGGGAAGAAGGCAAATACGCACCGGGCGGGGCGCCGGGCGGGATGTTCGTATTCTCGAAGAAGGCGGTCGAGGATCCGGGAAAGATGAAACGAATCGCCCACATCATCGATACGATGATTTACCCGAACGAAAATTATTGGACCGTCTCGCAGGGCGGCGGCCCCGAGATTTATCCCGACGGGTCCCGCGTCGTCTTCAACGAAACGGACGGCACGAACGTCTTTTTCATCGACAAAGAGAAGCACCCGGCTGCGATTAAGCCCGAGCTCAACAGCTTGCCGGATTGGCAATTCGTCGGGTATACGCTGCTCTGGCAAATTTACGACGACGAGGTCGGCAAAATCGGCGGCGAGCACAACATCTACGTAAACAACTTGCCGAGACACGAAAACTTCGGCATCTTCATTACGCTCGACGGACCGACCGAATCGAAGATCAACGATTTCCAATTGAAGAACGAAATCGCCTTCGTGCTCGGCAACCGCAGCTTCGACGATTGGGATGCGTACGTGGGGGAATGGAAGGCGTCGGGCGGACAGAAGCTGATGGAGCAAGCGGCGGAGCAGCTGGACGCGTCGATGCCGTAAGGCGGGCGACGAAATACGAACGGGAAGACGGAGCGGCCTTGGCGGGCGGCTCCTTTTCTCCCGTTCTTCGATAAACGGGGGGCTTCCGGGATGGAATGGACTCGCTTGAAATCGCATTGGAAGCTGATCGTGCTGCTTATGATCCCAAGCGCCGCATTCGCCTTGATGCTGGTGCAGGCGTCGAAAAATCAAGCGATCGATTATTTGGAACAGTCCAAGCGTTCGGCGATGCGCGAGATGGCCGAACAGGCCGCGTTGTTCGTCCGGGACCATATGGACCGGGCGGCGGATCTGATGCTGGACGTCGAAGGGACGGTTCTTCAAGACAATACGGACAAAGAAGGGCTGCCGGCGTACATGGAAACCGTCGCCAAGGTGCGCGCGGACCTGATCCGCGGCATCGTCTTCATCGGCGACGACGGCGGCATGATCGGATACCCGGAGAGCTACTGGCCCAGCTTCGCTGCGAAGGAGCTGTCCGTCATCGAGTCGCAGCCGCTCGACCGATACCCGCCGATCGATTGGAGTCCGCCTTTCTACTCGAACATGGGGAAGTTCGGGTTGTTCAGCACGGTGGCCATGGTCAGCAAGCGGGTGTACGACAGCGACATGAATCCGATCGGACGGCTATCCATGGCGGTCGATACGACGGGCTTCCTGAACAAGACGATCGCGTTCGTCGACAACTACGATGTGCAGGTGCTGCTGTACGACCAGAACGATAATCTGATCGATTCGTTCATGACGCTCGGGAGCAACCCGCTTCGCCCGATGCGGCAGTCGAACGAAGCGATCCGGAGCTTGCCCGGGGCGCAGCGCTATTTTCAAGAAAACGGATTTTATTACGCGTCCGCCGACATTCCGGCGCATCCGCGATGGAAGATCGTCGTCGTAAGCGATCTCGAGGCCGTGGAGCGGACGTTCCGCCCGGTGACGACGCTGAGCGTGGTCGTGCTCTCGGTCGGCATCGTCGGTTTTATGTGCATTTACGGAATCGTCTCCTGGTGGTTCACCCGTCCGATCCGGCAGCTGGCCGTCGGCATGCGCCGGATCGCCAAGGGCGACCTGCACTACCGGATGAAGCTGGAGCGGGCCGACGAGTTCGGAGAGCTCGCCGAGCAGTATAACGCGATGACGGCCACGATCCGGGAGCTGATCGCGAACCTGAAAGCGACGGAGGAGCGGAAGCGGCGTACGGAGATGCGAGCGCTGCTGTCGCAGATGAACCCGCATATGCTCTACAACACGATCAATTTGATCGACGACGTGATCGACCACGGGGGCAAGGAGGAGCTTCATCGTCTCCTCGAAGCGCTTGGCGAACTGCTGCGGTACGGCTTGGATCAGCGCCGCGGCAACGTCCGAACGCTCCGCGAGGAAATCGAAAACGTCGAGTTTTATTGGTTTATCGTCAATCAGCGGTACGGTCAGCGCTTCACGCTGACGGTCGACGACAGCGTCCGCCGGCACGCCCCCGCGTCGGCGCTGAAGCTGATGCTCCAGCCGTTGGTCGAGAACGCGCTGTTTCACGGCTTGCTGCCTTCGCCGAACGCGAACGGCGTCGTGACCGTCTCGGCCGAGCGGCAGGGCGACTCGCTTGTCATCGCTGTGCGCGACAACGGGGTCGGCATGACGCCGGAGGCGGCGGCGGCGCTGGAGGCGCGGATCGCCGCGCCCGAAGAAGGCGAAGCGGACGGCATCGGCGTGCGCAACGTCCATCAGCGGCTCGCGCATACGTTCGGAGCCGCGTACGGCCTTCGCATCGATAGCGGCGGCCCGGGCGAGGGGACGACTGTCCGCATCCATATCCCGTACCGCGCGATAGAGGAGGAACGTCGATGAACGAACCGATTCGGCTCGTCGTCGTAGACGACGAGCCTTACGTTCGCAAGAAAATTCGCGGCTTCTTGTTGGAGGAACGCGGCTACCGCATCGTCGGGGAAGCCGACAACGGCGTGGCGGCGCTCGAGCTCGCGAAGCGCGTTCGACCGGACATCGTCATCGCCGATATCGGCATGCCCGTCATGAACGGGTTGGAGCTGCTGCGGCGTCTCCGGGAGCTGCCGTCTCCGCCGGAAGTGCTGATGCTCACCTGCTACGATCAATTCGAGAAGGCGCAAGCCGCGCTGCGATACGGCGCGGCGGATTACGTCACGAAGCTGCTGTTCAAGGCGGCGGATTTCGCGGAGTCGCTGGACCGCGTCGCGGGGAAGGCGCGGGAGGCGGCGGCGCTTCGACGGCAAGCGGCCAAGGAGCGGCTGTCCGTCTGCGCGGCCGGATCTCCTGCGGCGCCGGCGGCGATCGAGCGACTGTCAGCGGAGATGCCGCTCGGGGCGGCCGTCGTCGCCGTGCTGCGGGCGTCGCGAGCCTCGGCGGCTTGGGCGGCGGCGCAAGCCGATCGGCCGCCGGCGGCCGGCGAAGGGGATGCGGCGATCGCCTTCCGCTTGGACCGCGACGCGTGGGCGTTCGTCTATTACCGGAGCGCCCGGGGGATGCGCGGAGCGCTCGCCGCGGACGTCGCCGCCGCTTGGGACGCTCTCTTTCGGGAAGCGCCGCAAGCTTTCAAAGCGCGGCTCTTGCTGACCGACGAGCTGCGCGATTGGCGTGAATTCGGCGAGGCGGTGCGCCGAGCGCATGCGGAGGCGGACGACGGGCTGTTCCTGCCCTTCAATGCGGCGCTGCGTCTGAGCGCGCTGCCTTCGAGCGCGGCGCCGTTGCCGTCGCCGCCTTCCGAGGAGCGGCTCGCCCGCCTTCCGCGCGCCGAGGCCGCCGCTCTTCTCCGAAGGTGGATGCGGTCGCTTCCTGGAGAAGGCGGGGCGGCGGCGGCCGCCTGGCCTGCGGCGCGCGCGGCGCTGCCCCGGCTGCTCTGCGCCGCCGTCTCCGCCGAAGGGGCGCCGCCGCTCGACCGCTACGCGGAGGCGAGCGAGCGGCTGCAATCCGTCTTCGACGCGTCGGAGTTATTCGACGCGGTCGACCGATTGCTGGACGAATGGGCGAACGACGCGCGCCGCGGAAGCGCGGAGGCGGGCGCGCGCAGCGAGGTGCGGCAGGGGGTGGAGTATGTGCATCGGCATTACGATCAAGATATACATCTGCACGATGTCGCGAGGCGCGTCAATCTAAGCCCGAGCTGGTTCGCCGCCTTGTTCCGCGCGGAGATCGGGAAGCCCTTCAACGAATATGTCCAGCGCTATCGACTCGAGCGGGCGAAACGGCTGCTTCGCGAATCCGACCTGAAAGTATACGAGGTCGCCGAGTCGGTCGGCATCGCGAACGCGCGGTATTTTTCCCGTCTGTTTTACGACGCGTACGGGGTCACCCCGCTGGAATACAAAAAAGGGGGAGGTGGCTGAATCGGATGGCACATTGTCCCGATCCGCCATGAATGACGGCGGACGGTTATTTTATGATACAGAGAGAAAGGCGGAATGCATCGCAACGCAACGAACGGACTTCTTGAACTCGAAAGGGGGAGCGGGATGGAACATCGCCGATGCGTGAACGCGGCGATCCTCGGATTCGCCCACGGGCACGTCAACGGGTACATCGAGGAATGGAGAAGGAACGAAGACTATGGGATTCGAGTCGCAACGGGCTGGGATCATGATCGGACGCGGCTCGCGCAAGCCGCTGAGGCGCACGGGTTGGAAGCTTGCACGGACGTCGAAGCGCTGCTGGCTAGACCCGACGTGCACGCCGTCGTCATCGCCTCCGAGACGTCGCTGCATGCGGAGCTCGTCGTCCAGGCGGCCGCCGCCGGCAAGGCGATCGTGCTGCAGAAGCCGATGGCGCTGACGTCGGCCGAAGCGGACATGATGGTGGAAGCGGTGAAGCGGTACGGCGTGCCGTTTACGATGGCGTGGCAGATGCGGGTCGACCCGCAAAACGCGAAGATGAAAGCGCTTCTTGACGAAGGCCGGCTCGGTCGCGCGTTCACGGTTCGGCGCCGGCACGGCTTAAGCGTCGGGCTGCAGCCCGCGTTCGCCGATTCGTGGCACGTCGACCCGAAGCTCAACCGCGACATCTGGGCGGACGACGCCTCGCATCCGGTCGACTTCTTGTTATGGCTCCTGGGCGAGCCGGAGAGCGTCACGGCGGAAATCGAGTCGCTGCATCACCCCCGCATTCCGATGGACAACGGCGTCGCCTTGTTCCGGTACCCGGGCGGCCCGCTCGCCGAGGTGAACTGCTCGTTCACGTGCGCGGCGGCCGAGAACACGACGGAGATCGTCTGCGAGAAGGGGACGATCGTACAAAACTTCGGCGACGCGGTCAGCTGCAACGTACCTAGAGCGCCGGGCGCGCCGGGCCTCCGATGGTATTCGACGGAGGAAGGGCGCTGGATCGACAGCGGCATCGAGACGCCGGAGACGCACTTCGCCCGCATTCGGGCGCTCGCGGAGCCGCTCGCGGCGTTCCTGCGAGGCGAACGCGGCCCGATCGCGACGGCGGAGGAAGGGCGTACCGCGCTTCGCATGGTGCTCGCGACGTACGTTTCGGCGCGCGAGGGACGCCGGGTGAGGCTCGACGACGCAGCGATCGAGAGCGTGTAGGGATCATCCATTTTCTGAATATAAACAAGGAGGTGAACGCTTTCGCGACCGCTGCGACGCGCAGCGTCTCGAAAGCGACTCGATGGCATTGAAAATCGGCATCGTAGGCATGGGCGGCATCGGCAACAATCACGCCGCCTGCTACCAGAAGGACGAATTGGCGGATCTCGTCGCCGTGTGCGACGTCGTGAAGGCGAAGGCGGACGCGGCCGCGGAGAAGTTCGGCGTGAAGGCGTACTACAGCCTGCAGACCATGCTCGAGAGCGAGCCGGATTTGCAAATCGTCGACGTCACGACCGGCGGCATCGACAACGGCAGCTGGCACTTCGAGCCGGCGATGGAGGCGATTCTCGCGGGCAAGCACGTGCTGGTCGAGAAGCCGTTGGCGCACGACATCGAGGAAGGGCGGCAGCTGTACGCCGCGGCGGAAAAGATGAAGGTATATCTCGGCTGCAACCTGAACCATTACTTCACTCCGCCGGCCGAGAAGGCGATGCAATACGTGAACGAGGGCGGCGTCGGGGAGCTCGTTTACTGTTTGATGAAGATGGGCTTCAACGGCGGCGAAGCGGGATATGCGGCCGCGGGCTCGCCGAAGATCAAAGATCATCCATACTTCCATATGAAAGCGTTCCTCACGCATCCGTTCAGCGTCATGCGCCACTTCTGCGGCGACATTACGCATATCCAAACGTTCTCCGATCGTCCGGGCTTCCGCCGGAACGCGGGCGACGTGATGGTGTCGATCAACAGCATCCACGTCAAATTCGCGAACGGCGGCGTCGGCTACCTGCTCAGCCAGCGCGGCGACGCGGTGTACGGCCTCGGCGGCTGGTGGAGCTTCGAGATGGCGGGCTCGAAAGGCACGTTCGCTATTGAAAACTGCGTCGAGAAGGTGTCTTATTGGAAAGCGGAAAAGGGCATCCCCGCCATCAGCGTCCAACCGGAGCCGGAGGTGACGAACTACGGCACGAACGACTTCGGCACGACGTTCGGCAACCGGCTGCACGCGTTCCTCGAGGACGTCTCGAACGGCGTGCCGCGCGAGCAGCTGCGGGCGAACGGACGGGACGCGTTGGCGGTGCTGGAGTATACGTTCGCGGTCATCGAATCGTACGAACGCGGCGGCGAGCTCGTCCGTCCGCGGCGGCTGCCGCCGCTGCACGGCGATCCGCTGACGATGCTGTGATCGGGAATACCCATTTTCCACGAAGGAGTGATACGTAACGATGATACGATTAGGCGTCAATTCGGTGTTGTTTAAAGAATTCGACTTCAGGACGGCCGCACGGTCGATCGCGCGCGCCGGCTACGACGGCGTCGAGCTCGCGGCGATCCAAGGCATGTGCGAGCATCTCGATCTGTCCCGTTGGCAGGAACAGAGGGACGAACTGCTGCGAATCGCGGAGGAGAACGGCCTCTCGCTGCTCTCCATGGAAGTGGCGACGCTGAACGAGGAACGCTTGACGACGGCGCTGGAAGCGGCGGCCGGTCTCGGCATCCCGGTCGTGAACGTCGGCCCGGGCGGCAAGTCGGGCGTCGAAGAGGATGTAGCGGCGTCGATCGCCCAGCTCGCGAAGATGTCGCGCAAGGCCGAGGCGCTCGGCGTCACGCTTTGCGTCAAGGCGCATGTCGGCAACGCGATCTACAATACGCCGACGACGTTACGCGCGATGGCCGAGATCGATTCGCCCGCCTTCGGCATCGATATGGACCCGAGCCATATTCACCGCTCCGGGGAAAACGCCGAAGAAGCGCTCCCCGCCGTCCTCAGCCGCGTGAAGCATATTCACATCCGCGATTGCCAAGGCAGGGCGCAAGGACCCGGCCCGATCGAGCTGCAGGCGTGCGGCCGCGGCGACATCGACTTGTTCGGCTATTGCAAGGCGATGGTGGACGGCGGCTACGACGGACCGGTCGTACTGGAGGTCATCGGCGCGAAGCCGGAGCATTCGCTCGCGGACGTTGCGACCGTCGCGGCTGAATCGTACGGGTACTTGAACGCATGTCTGAAGCAGTTGAACGCGAGATAAGGAGGAACGAGCGAATGGCGAAGAAGCAACCGAACGTGATCGTATTCGGCATCGACAGCCTGCGCCGCGATCATATGAGCTCTTATGGATACGGAAAATTAACGACGCCTTATCTCGATGCGTTCGCGAAGGAAGGGACGTTGTTCGAGGCGCACTTCAGCCCGAGCATCCCGACGACGCCGGCGTACGCGTCGATGCTGACCGGCATGGATATGTTCGGAACGGACGTCGTGGCGCTGCGTCATAAAGGTCCGCTCGGCGGGCATGTGCGCACGTTGGCCGAGATGCTCGGCGACGCCGGTTACAACACGACCTGCCTCGGCTTTACCGGCAATCCGTCCTCGCGCGGATTCCAGACGTATTTGAACTACGAGTCCTGGCTGCCGGACGACACCGGGCGCACGCCGAAGGCGCAGCTGCTGAACGACGTCGCGATTCCGGAGTTGGAGCGATTGGCGGCGGACGAGAAGCCGTTCTTCCTGTTCATGAGACATATGGACCCGCACTCTCCGTATTTGCCGCCGAAGCCGTACGACCGCATGTTCTACGGCGCGAACGAGAAGGATCCGTCCAACCGTTCCATGGAGCCGGTGTACGCGTTCAAGCCGTTCGCCGACTTCTTGAAGTCTTGGATTCCGGAAGGCGTCACGGACCACGAATACGTCAGCGCCCAATACGACGGAGCCGTTGCGTATATGGACGCCTGCATCCAAGCGATCTTCGCGAAGATCGAGGCGCTCGGCATCATCGATGAGACGCTCGTCGTCATTACGTCCGACCACGGCGAGACGCTCTACGAGCATGATTGCTTCTTCGATCATCACGGCTTATACGATTGCACGCTGGTCGTGCCGCTCATCATCAAGTTTCCGGGACGCGTGCCGGCCGGCAAGCGGGTCGCGGACGTCTCGCTCATCCAAGACATTACGCCGACGATCGTGCAGCTGCTCGGCCTCGAGCCGCCGTACGCGTTCGACGGCCGCAGCCTCGTGCCGGCGATGTACGGCGAGAAGAGCGAGAAGGTGAGCGAATTTTATATCACCGAGTGCACCTGGATGCGCAAGCATGGGTGGCGGACGCCGGAGTGGAAGCTCATTCGCGCGCTGGAGCCCGACTTCCATGGCAAGCCGGAGGTAGAGCTGTACAACCTGATTCGGGACCCGGAGGAAAACGAAAACGTCGCCGACCGCGAGCCCGACGTCGTCGCTTATCTCGAGCAGCGCATGCTGGCGCATATCGCGAAGCGGGAATCGGAGACAGGCCGAACGAATCCGATCTATACCAATACAGATTGGAGCGGCACCGGGAAGACGTTCCGCTCGTCGCAGGAAGCTTATGAATCGCTCTATATCGGCTCGATCTCCAACGCCCGCTCCCTGCAGGCGAAAGAGAAGGAAGCGCAAGCGAAATGACGGCGTCGGCGCGGACGAAGTCTCGAGGAGAGAGGGTGAATCACAGCATGAATACATCGCAAGCAAGCCCGGTGCTCTGGTTTACGGGATTGTCGGGCTCCGGCAAGACGACGACCGCCCGATGCGTCGAAGAGATGCTCCGGGAGCGCGGGGTTCGCGCCGAGCTGCTGGATGGCGACGAGCTGCGGGAAACGATCTGCAGAGGATTGGGGTTCTCGAGAGAGGACCGGTTGGAAAATATTCGTCGCATCGCGTACGTCGCGAAGCTACTGTCGCGCAACGGCGTCACCGTGCTCGTCTCGGCGATCACCCCGTATCGGGAGATGCGGGAATACGTTCGCGCCCATGTTCCGGGATACACCGAAATTTACGTCCGCTGCCCGCTCGACGAATGCGAGAAGCGGGACGTCAAGGGATTGTACGCTAAGGCGCGTCGCGGGGAAATCGCCGCGTTCACAGGCATCTCGGACCCGTACGAGGAGCCGACCGACGCGGATGTGGTCATCGACACGCGGTCGGGGGCGCTGGCAAGCAACGCCGCGGCGATCGTCGATTTGGTCGCGCCGCCGCTCCGAAGAGGTGGCGTCGGATGAAGATCGTCTTCGTGTCGCTCGATACGCTGCGCGCGTCCCGGCTCGGCTGCTACGGGTATTCGAAGCCGACGAGCCCGTATTTGGACCGTATCGCCTCCGAAGGGGTGTTATTCGAAAAGGCGTACGCCGCCGACATCCCGACGGAGGTCGCTCACACCGGCATCTTCAGCGGCAAGGTCGGGCTTCGTACGGGCATCGTCTCGCACGGCTCTTCCTTGACGAAGCTGCCGAAGTCGCGGGATTGGCTGCCTACGATGCTGCGCGGCGCGGGGTTTACGACCGCGGCGGTCGACAACTTGTATCAATTGAAGGAATGGTTCGCGCGCGGGTTCCGTTATTATATGAACAGCGTCGACGACCGCCGGCGCTGGATCGACGGACGGACCGTCAACGATATGGCGTTGCCTTGGTTGACGCAGCATAAAGACGAATCGCTCTTCTTGTTTCTTCATTATTGGGATGCGCATACGCCGTACTTGCCGCCCGAAGAGTACAAATCCATGTTTTACGAAAAGGGCAGGGATCCTTACGATCCTGCGAACCGGAGCATGGATGCCGCCTATAACCATCTGGCATACCCGTTCTTCAAACACCATCATTACGATCTAGTCGGTCCCGTTACGGATAGTGTCTACTACGACGCAATGTATGATGCTGAAATCCGGTATTTGGACGACCGGCTGCGGGAGCTCGACGAGCATCTGGATCGGCTCGGGATTCGGGAGGAGACGCTGCTCATCTTCTTCGGCGACCACGGCGAGAGCTTGACCGAGCATGACATCTATTGGGATCATTGCGGACTGTACGAGCCGACCGTGCATGTGCCGGTCATTATGCGTTGGCCGGGCGTCATTCCGCCGGGCCGGCGGGTGAGCGAGCTCGTGCAGCAGGTCGACCTGCTGCCGACCGTGCTTGCGGCCGTCCGGGACGCGTCGCCCGACGGCATCGACATCTCGTCGCTCGCGGAGCCGGAAGGGTTGGACGGCCGCAGTCTGTGGCCCGCCATTCGCGGCGAGACGGAGCGGACGCACGACGCCGTCTTCCTTAGCGAATGCGCTTGGCAGGCGGCACGCGGCATTCGCGACGATCGTTATAAGTATATCCGCACTTACGATTCGGGTCCTTTCGTTCGACCGCCCGCGGAGCTGTACGATTTAGAGGAAGACCCGGGGGAAACCCGCAATTTGATCGACGAGCGACCGGATGTGGCGGCGGCCATGCAGGAGCGGCTAAACCGTTGGGTGTATGGAATTCTCCAGGGCAAGCCGGATCCGATGCAGGAACAGTTGTCGGTCGCGGGGCTGCCGTTCCGCCGCCGGATCGAGGCGATTCTGGAGCATTCGGGATTGACATGGGACGATTGGCGGTCGGACCCGAGGCGCGAGCGGTTCGATCGGGTTTGCAAGTAAGAGGCATTCGTATAACGGCACCCAGGCCGCGAGGCTTAGGTGCCTACTTTGTTGTTGTAACAAAATACCATTTGCATCCTTAATAAAAAGCGAGTATAGTATATTCTTGTCGCCGCGAGATACGGGCGGCACGGTCGAATGACCCGAAGCGATGGAAAACATTGTCGCTTGCAGGCGAGCGATCGGCTGTGGTAGAGTATTTATCCGGCCGAGAGAAGCCGAGTAAGACAAGCTTGCTCCTTGAAAACTGAACATGAGCCGGAGTTTTTTCGCAGGCGAGGAACTCGCCGAGAAAAAATCTCCAAGCATATGCTTAAAGTAAGAAATGCTAGCTTGTAATGAGCGCAGTATATTGAACTACCCTTTTTGGAGAGTTTGATCCTGGCTCAGGACGAACGCTGGCGGCGTGCCTAATACATGCAAGTCGAGCGGAGTGTTCCCTTCGGGGTTCACTTAGCGGCGGACGGGTGAGTAACACGTAGGCAACCTGCCCATAAGACCGGGATAACTGGCGGAAACGCCTGCTAATACCGGATAATCGATTCGC
>NZ_VCIW01000004.1:300000-388108 GCF_005765165.1 Paenibacillus antri
TCCTCTCAGTATCGAATCCCAGTATCGAATCGGAAACATCGTATACGAGACCAGGCAGGGAGGGGCGAACAGTATGACAAAGCCTGTTCAGGGACGAAGGAAAGGATGAACGAAATCCCATGTCAAACCATGAAGAACAGCTCCGCCGGGCGAACGACAGCGTTGCCGCCGAAGCTCCGCGCGCGGCAGCCTCCAAGCACCGGCTTGCGTATCATATTATGGCGCCGGCATACTGGATGAACGATCCCAACGGACTCGTTCAATTTAACGGGCAGTATCACGTCTTTTTCCAACATCACCCTTACGGCTCATCTCATGGCCCGATGCACTGGGGGCATGTCCGAAGCGACGACCTCGTGCATTGGGAGCATCTCCCGATCGCGATCGCGCCTACGGACGAGTACGACCGCGGCGGCTGCTACTCGGGCTCGGCCGTCGTCGACGACAACGGAGAGCTCGTGTTAATTTACAGCGGGCACGCGAACGATCGAGACCCGAAGGAGGTCCAATGTATCGCGCGAAGCAAGGACGGCATCCGCTTCGAAAAGTCGGCGAACAATCCGGTCGTGCCGGTCGCGCCGCGGGAAGGCTCCGCGGATTTCCGCGACCCCAAAGTATGGAAGCATGAAGACGCATGGTATATGGTCGTCGGGACCCGCAAAGGGGACATCGGGAAAGTCGTTCTCTACGAATCGCCGGATCTCGAGAGGTGGCGTTACGTCGGCGTACTCGCCGAGAGCGACGGCACGCAGGGCTTTATGTGGGAATGTCCGGACTTGTTCCCGCTCGGGGATAAGCATGTAATGATCTTATCCCCGATGGGAATGGGCGGCAAAAATAACAGCAACGTGTACATCGTCGGGGAGATGGATTATATTTCCGGACGCTTCAAGCAGGAGTATGTCGCCGACCTGGACGCGGGGGTTGATTTCTACGCAGCCCAGACGTTCCATGACGATCGAGGGCGTCGCATTTTGATCGCTTGGATGGATATGTGGGGAATGGAGATGCCTACGCAGCGAGACAACTGGGCGGGAGCGCTGACGCTGCCGCGCGAGCTGAGCCTCTTACCCTCCGGTCGCCTTGCGCAAAGGCCCGTGCGTGAGCTCGAATCGTTGCGCGGTCGTACGTTCGACGCGGGCCGTCTTACGATCGGGGAAGGTTCGGCTTATCGCTGCGAAGAGCTGCAGAGCGATCGGTTAGAGGTCGTATGCGCGATCGATCTTAGCGCATCGACGGCTGCCCATTGGTCGCTTGAGGTGCGCGGGGCGGACGGGGAGGAAGTGTGTACGTCGATTCGGTACGATGCTTCGAGAAATACGCTTGTCATGGATCGATGGAACAAGGGCGAGAACGTCGGTTTGACGCGCGAGTGCCCGGTTCCGTCCTGCGACGGGAACGAGCTCCGGTTGCATCTCTTCCTGGACCGTTCGTCCGCCGAACTGTTCGCCGGGGCGGGCGACGCGGTCATGACGAACCGCATGTACCCTGCGGCGGATCGGTTCCAAGTGCGCCTCGTGCCGGAGGACGGGGATCTCGTAGTATCCGAGCTTCGATTGTGGGAGCTTGAGGCGGTGTGGAAGTAGCGGGAGTGAAACACGACGAAGCGGTCTGGGACCTCCGGACCGCTTTTTTTAACATATTCAGTAGGTATGGAGTTTTGAGACCATTATGAAGGCAAGGTATATCTGCAAATTTTGGAACGGGGATAACAGCGGAGTCCATCTCATTGGAGCGATACGTGAAGGATTATAAGCATTACTGGATTTAGGGGCTCCCTCGATAAAATCGGCATCTCACTTGGTTACCGTCGGGAAAGAAGCGTTATGGAAATGCGGCGCGGTCGGGAGACTCGTATACACCTGATCATTGTTGTGATCTGAAGGGAATGCAACGCCTCGCCGCGATCGGAATGATCGACTCGGGTTACAAGATTTTCGATCTTTGAATAAAATGCAATGATTTCACAACAGCCGGCACTTCGGAGACTAGTTTCTTTAAGATGCGAATCGGACGACCGTACTTCGCGTAATCATATTCCATCTTATCCGGTCGTAAAAACTCGCTCGGCAGCTCTCCAGCCAGCAAAAATCCGTACGTTACGCCTTTATGTTGCGCTAAAAAGGACACCGGCGATCCCCCGTAATAACGCCTCCATGCCTTGCCTGTCAGAGGGGAAATGACGATGGTAACGATCGGGTCGTAAATTTTGCCTTTATAGCGGAAATGAAACGACAAAAATGTTTCTTGATGGTTTCCATTTCCGTAAGTCTGCCGGTCCACGACTGCATATTGCTTCCACCAACGCGGAAACAAAATAGCAAAACCGTGTTTCGGATTTTGGTACAGAATCGTTTTGATCATTTTCGGCTTATTTTTCACGATTCCTCACCTTCTTTTATGGGTTTAACCCCACTATATGTTAAATAGGCGAAGGGGTGCTTTCTAACGAAAATAGCAATCGTAAACAGGCAGCGCCTCGTTCCTCATTCGGAATCAAGGCGCTGCTTACTATGTGTTCCACTCAACCTACAAATCGGGACTCGACCATGAGGCCCCAAAGAGAATAGACGTGATGTCACAATTCAGAGCCTTACATTGTTCTATGTGCAAAACGTAAAGGAGCTGGGGAATATGAATCTCGCGCTATGGATCGCAACAGGACTGCTCGCCATAGTAGCCCTGGCCAGCGGTATTAACAAGACATTCCTCCCCAAGGAGAAACTGGCCAAGTACCCTGGCGGGGAATGGGTCGAAGACGTTAGCGTCGGCTTCCTCAAGACTTTGGGTATTCTCGAGATCCTGGCTGCGGTAGGCCTGATCCTGCCCGCCGTAATCGACATCGCGCCGGTCCTGGTTCCGGTGACTGCTGTCTGCTGGGTACTGGTGATGATCGGCGCGATCATCACCCACCTCCGCCACGGCGACAACAAATCAGTGGTGGCGAACCTGATCTATCTCGCGCTGGCAGTATTCATAGCGTGGGGCCGCTTCGGACCCGAGTCTTTCACCGGCTGATCGATCGCAAGGCACGATGCTCCGTGACGCTCCAGGTATGCTTTGGTTATGCGTTCGTTTCCGATGTCACAAATCAAAGCCGTACATTGTTATATGTGCAAAACATATAGGAGCTGAGGAAAAATGAACGACTTGACATGCATCATCGTCGGAGGCGGCCATGCAGGGCTTCAAGCCCTCAAAGCAATAAAGGAAACGACCCAGGGCATGGTGAACGGACGGCGGATTCGGTTTGTTCTGATCGACAATCAGCCCGGTCATGTGCGCAAAATTCTGTTGTTCCGGCCGGCTGTTGGTGAGGAAGAGATTATGATTCCCTGGATGCATTGGTTTCCTGAAGGGGTCGAATTCGTGCAAGGCACGGTTACGTCCGTAGATAGTGGGGGAAAACGGATTCGTTATATGGATACGCAAGGAAATGATGCCCGAATTCAATATGACCTTTTGGTCGTGGCGGTCGGCAGCATCGTTCGGCGACCGAATCCCGATCAGGGCGGCATCGCCTTGACCGACCCGGGTACCGCGGCAGAAATCCGGGAACGTTGGCGTGGCAATCTGCGTAAGGCTGCTGGCGAGACGAACCCTGAAGAACGAAAGCGACTAATGACAATCGCGGTTGGGGGAGCGGGCATCAGCGGCATCGAGACGTCCGCCGAGTTGGCACTCGCCATGCGGAAGGAAGCAGCGGCACTTGGACTGAATTCGCCTGATATCTCCGTTTATTTGCTGAATACGCAGGATCGTCTGTTCCCGGAAGGACCGGAGATTATTGGACGGAAGTTAGAACTGACGCTCAGCGGATGTGGAGTGTCCGTGCTTCACAATCGTAAGGCGGTGCGGGAGGAAGCAGGAGTAGTGACGCTCTCTAATGGCGATCGTCTGCCTGTTAGCCTATGTATATGGACGATTGGCTTGATACCGAATCCGGCCCTTCGAAGCATGGGCTTGCCTCTTACTCCTGAAGGTCAAGTACTGGTGGATGAATGCTATCGCGTCCAAGGGGCTCCGGGCGTATACAGTATTGGCGACTGTGCGAGAATCTTCGATCCGAGAAACGGTAAGGCGGATCAGATGACGTGCAAAGAAGGTGGGATACAGGCGGATCGGTTGGGGAAAATCGTGATGGCCGATTTGGAGAGCCGCCCCGCCCCGGTTCACAAAAAGGTCCCATTGGATTTCTACTGCATTGGCCTAGGGGAAAATCGCGGATTGGTGTGGGGACGCAAGTGGGGACTTAATATGATTATAACGGGGAAGCCTGCGTGGAAACTCAGGAATATTGCATGGAAAGCGGGTAGTAAGCTACTGTAGAAACAAAGAGATCAAGTTTGCTGTGCGTTTAACAGACCGGAGAAGGTGAAGCGGCGAATGGAAGAACTGTACGATCAATATAGAGCGCTGTTGTTCACGCTGGCTTATCAGCTGACAGGATCTGTAGAAGATGCGGAAGACGCGGTGCAGGACGTGTTTTTTAAGGCGTTCGACGTACATCCCGAACGTTTGGAGAAACCGAAGGCGTATTTGTGCAAAATGGTAACCAATCACTGCTTTAATCTGCAAAAATCGGCACGGAAGAGGCGGTCAGTGTACGTTGGTCCGTGGCTTCCCGAACCGATTCGGACGCCTGATGCGGATACGCTCGAGACGTTGGTCGTCCGCCGCGATCTGCTGTCTTACGGCATGCTCGCACTACTCGAGCGGCTGACGCCGACAGAGCGGACGGTTTTCGTCCTACGTGAGGCGCTGAGCTTTGATTATCCCGAAATAGCAGAATTGCTCGGCAAGCGAGAGGCGAATTGCCGCAAGCTGATGAGCCGGGCAAGAAGCAAGATGGGTATATCCGAAGGGGAGACCATAAGGGCCGATGCGGCCCAAATGGAATGGATAAGCTGCTTCCTCATATCCCTCGAGCAAGGTAATGTCGATCAATTGCTGTCTCTGCTGACCGAAGATGTCATGTTCATCGCCGACGGAGGCGGCAAAGCACTCGCGTTCAAGCATCCGGTACAAACGCGCGATCACGTGGCCCGAATCCTGCTCGACGGATTCCAGAGTATAGCCCGCGACTATCAAGGAAATTTTCTCATCGAGGTTGCCCCTCTGAACGGTGAGACCGGTATAGTAATCCGTTCGAAGGACGAAACTCTGGCTGCTATATTTATACAACTCCGACGCGGAAAGCTTGCCAGAATGCATGCCGTACGAAATCCGGATAAGCTTGCCCGAGTTTAGGTAGTCGAATCTAGCTTTGAGATACCTGGATATTGATATGGTTTTCTTTTCGGCTATGGCGTCCCATAACTAAAATTATGGGACGTTTTTTTTGTTATATCAAACGGAACGTCATTCCAAATGTCGGTACGATAATCACGAATGATAGAGGCTATAACTCACAGTACCGCCCGAATCAAATCACTGTCCCACTCCTTAGCATATTTCCTCCTCTCGAAATATCTTGGCCGATACTACAGAGGAGATATATTCTACAGAGGTGGGTCATTTTCATTCCGGCGCTGTGGGTCAATTAGTGGATACAACATAGTAATTTCAAGCGAAATATGGAAGAATGGGAGAATCATCACATCAACTGCGATTTCTAGCGGCTATTTGCTGCGAGGAGGCACTCAGGACCATGGGGAAACAACCTTATTTTTTCCCTTTACGCGGAAAATTCCTTGTTTTATTCGTATTATTGATTACCGTCCCTTTCGTCATCAGCGGCATATTCACATACCGCAAGTATGCAGCGGATGTGGATCGCAATACCCGCGAGTCCACATTAACGATTATGGAGCAAATGAATTTAAATTTAGACAGGTATGTGAAAGACATCGACCGCTTGACGCAGGCTCCTCTATATGATCAGGAAATGTTAAACATTCTGACGCGATACAGTGGAACGTATGAACCGGATCTATATTTGCCCTTAGAAGTTACCGGTGACATCAATTTATTCTTATCCTCTTTCACTAGCGAGAGAACAGAAATCAAGGGGATCCTGATATTCACGAATAACGGCGGCATATTCAGCAGTTCGGCAAACACGGTTTTTAGAAATTGGGAACCTGGCGGCAATGAGTGGATGGCCGACGTTAGGGCTAGGGAGGGAGGACTGGTGATTGTTCCGCCGCATAAAGCAAATTACTATGATTTCCCGCTTGAAGTTATCTCCATTGCAAGGGAAATCGTTCATCCCCGGACCAGGACTTCGTTAGGAATAATGAAGGTTGATCTGTCGGCGGAAGGATTTGAGCGAGTGCTGTCCGTCGTCGACTTTACCCCGAATAGCCGATTTTTTATTTTCAATCAGGATCAGTTGATGGTGTATCCCTTCCATCTGATAGGGGATGAGAAGTGGTCGTTCAAGAGTGTGACACGTGACACGCCGGACCATATCGTCTCGACAGTTTCCTCGCAGTACAGCAAATTATCGCTTGTCGGCCATATTCCGCTCGAAGATCTGAGGCAGGATGCTCAGGAGTTGACGACTTTTACCGTTATCATTTCCGTTATTTCCTTATTCGTTGCTTACGGAATTGCTGTATTTATATCCAATCGTTTGGTCACACCCATTCGTCACTTGAAGGGACGGATGTCGTTGGTGCAGAATGGTTCTTTCCAAGCGAAGGCATCGATCATTCCGAATGATGAGATTGGCCAGCTTGCAATCGCTTTCAATACGATGGTGGATGAGTTGAATCGATTGGTGCGGGAAGTCTATGAAACTCGAATCAGGGAACGTGAAGCAGAGTTATCTGCATTGCAGAGCCAGATCAATCCGCATTTTCTATACAATACTCTGGAATCCATTAATATGCTCGCCATGCATAACAATCAATTGCAAATATCGGATATCGTCACGAGCTTGGGCAAACTGTTGCGGTATACGGTGGAGAAATCTGAGCGGCCGGTTACTTTGAAGGATGAGTTGCTGTTCGTCGATCATTATCTGCAGATTCAATCGTTTCGCCTGAAGAATCGGCTGCACACCGTAATCGACGTCGACCCCTCCTGCGAAGATTGCCTGGTACCCAAGTTGATCTTGCATCCATTAATAGAGAACGTCATCGAGCACGCATTGCATCAGAAGACGGTAACGCTTCGGGTAACGGCACACTTTGAGGAGGATGATCTGTTCATTCAGGTGATCGACGATGGGGTTGGTATGACAGCTAATCAGGTCGAGGAGATCAACCGCCGGATCAATAGCAGACTTCCGTCCCAGCTGGAACAAGATCAATTCGATAAAGTGAGGAAAGGATTCGGACTGAAAAATGTACACCAACGGCTTCGAATTTTGTATGGCGACCGATATGGTCTGTTTATCGAAAGCCTTGTGGCCGAGGGTTCATCGTTCGTCATTAAAATACCGGTGTAATGCGGGGGACTGGGAATGTACAGCGTTATGATTGCAGAGGACGAGGAACAAATCCGACTGGGCTTGCGGCATACGATCGAAAACGTCATTGGCGGTTACAGGGTCGTATCGGAAGCCGCGAATGGAAGAGAAGCGTTGGAACAACTGCATGGGACGCTTCCGGACATCCTCATCACAGATATACGAATGCCGGAAATGGGCGGTATTGAGTTGATTCGAAAAATTCGCGCGAGCTTCCCCGGCTTGTTTATCGTTATTGTGAGCGGCTACAGCGATTTCGAATATGCCAAGCAAGCGATCAAATATCAGGTAGCGGAATATCTATTGAAGCCGGTGAGTCGTGTGGAACTCGCCGAGGTGCTGTTAAGAATCAACGATCAACTAAGCAGGCAATTCCATGGGAAAACGACGGAGGAGGGTAAAGCAATAAGCAAAGAAGACCACCATGTGATCAGGAAAGTCAAAGAGTTCGTTCTGCAAAATTTATCCGACGACATCACACTGCAGAAAGTCGCAGAACAAGTCAATTTAACTCAGCATTATTTATCGGCGTTGTTCAAGACGGAGACCGGCCAGAACTATTCGGATTTCGTAACAGAGAGCAGGATGGCTAAGGCTAAGCTGCTGCTCAGGGAGTCTAATTTGAAAATTCATGAGATCGCTCAATTAACAGGCTATCTCAGCGCCAAACATTTCATGAACGTATTTAAGACGAGAGTAGGAACCACTCCTTCGGAATATCGGAATCAAGAATCATAAATATTCGCACCTTATCGCAATTCAGCGCCATTTTTTAATCGAGGCGAACCCAGTATACTTTGTAATTGAAAGCGCTTTATCGGCGCTTCACTAATGATTAGAGAGGGGATTGAATCTATGAGAAGGGCGTGGACCGCACTTCTAAGTTTGCTGTTGATCATCTCTGTTGCAGCAGCATGTTCGACAGGATCGAATGGGGGGAGTACTGCCCCTGAAACAACTGAACCGAGCAATACCGGGGCTGTCAAGAACGCACCGGCTCCTGGAGAGGGCAAGGACATTACGCTCAAGATGAGTATTTGGGGAGATGACAACCGCAAGCGAATGTTCGAGGAGGTCGTGAAAGAATTCACCGACGCTCACCCTGGGATCAATGTGGAAGTAATGCTGATTCCATACCAGGAATATCCGCAGAAGATCTCCATCATGGCAGCCAGTAAGACAGCGCCTGACGTGATTTGGCTGTATGACGCGATCATTCCTCAGATTCGTGATGCCAACCTACTGATGGATTTATCGGAGCTTGCGGACGATCCGGAGTATGACCTGAATGATGTGTATGCATCAAGTATGGATATTTACCGCGGGAAAGACAGCGGGTTGTACGGGATCCCGTTCTCGGCAGGTCCTAAGGTATTGTTTTACAATAAAAAGCTGTTTGCGGAGAAAGGTCTTAAGACCCCGAATGAGCTCGTAAAAGAAGGCAATTGGACGTACGAGGAATTTCTCAAGACGGCAAAAGCACTGACTGACCCCTCGCAAGGCGTGTATGGTGTGAAGATCGCAGGGGGAAGCAACTGGAAGGATGCATACACAGACACGTTCTGGTCCTTCGGAGCCGATATATTCAATGAAGACGCCACGGAATTTCTGTTAAATTCGCCGGAGTCGGCACAAGTTCTTCAGATGTTCGACGATATGATGTTCAAGGATTTCACGAACCCGAAGCCGGGAGATCAGATTTCATTCGAATCCGGCAAGATCGGGATGTTCCGAGGCAACTACAGCTACTCAGCCAGTGCCCGCAAAGCGGAAGGGCTGGAGTTCGATATCGCTCCGATGCCGAAAGGTCCCGTAGCCGACGCCCCGTTCTACGATGGCGTATCCGGATACTCCGTGATGAAAGATACGGAGTATCCGGCCGAAGCGCTTGAACTGCTCAAATTTTTCACAAGCAAGGAAGGGATGGCTAAGTTTCAAGCGACATTCCCGCCTCCGAGGAAATCGGTGCTTGAATCCGAGGCATTCGCGAACATGAACGACCAACCGTCCGCCGAAGGGATCAAATTGGCGATGTCTGAGCCGATGTCTGCCGGAGGGCGCGTAATCCCGACCCCGGAGAACTGGCAGCAAATTAATACAAAGATTCAGAACCTGCTCGATATTTTGTATACGCAAAGCGCAACGGTGGAAGAAGTGCTGGAGCGCATGGATCAAGAGGTCGCCCCGCTGTTGAAATAAGAAGTATAACTAGTGCCCTTATCGCCGAATGGATAGAAATTCGGCGATAAGGATGAAAGGAGGGAAGAACGTGCTCGGACCTAATACAGGTCAACCTACTATCGGCGGAAGACGGACGTCCAAGGGACGGCGGAAGCTATTGAACCGGGAAGAGAAATGGTATGGGTACGCGTTCGTTATGCCAATGCTGCTTGGATATTTCTTCTTCTTGTTCGGTCCGATCGTCGCTTCCTTCGCCATGAGCTTCACGAACTGGAATTTACTTGATGAGTTAAAATTTATTGGGCTGGATAACTACCGGAATGCATTCTTTGGGGATCCTGTGTTGCTAGATACGCTGAGCAACACCTTATATTTTACGATACTTTTTGTTCCGTTGAATATAATGCTTACCTTGGGACTTGCTTTGCTGATGCAGGCCTCGATTCCGGGAATGGGTTTTTTTCGCACAGCCGCTTTCGCCCCCGTCGTCACATCCATTGTCGTATGGGCGATCATTTGGAAGTATATTTTCCAGACGGATAACGGATTAATTAATGCGGTGTTGAAGACGTTCGGCGTGACCGGTCCGGCCTGGCTGTATAGTATGGAGCTGGCGATTCCGGTCGTTGTTGTCGTCTCTTTACTGAAGAGCCTTGGGATTAATATGGCCATCTTCCTAGCCGCGTTGAAGGACGTCCCCATGATGTATTACGAGGCCGCGAGAATCGACGGCGCTTCAAGATGGCGTGCCTTCTGGCATGTTACTTTGCCGCTCATCTCTCCGTCGATGTTCCTGGTGACGATGATTACGATCATCGGATCGATGAAGGTCTTCGGTCAGATTTACATTATGACAGGCGGCGGGCCCGGAACGAGTACGTATGTAATGGTGTACTATATTTACGAGCAAGCGTTCAAATACTACGAGTTCGGTTACGGGACAGCCATTGCGTTCATCCTGTTCGTTATTATCCTTCTATTAACGTTGGTTCAATGGTACGGCAGAAAGAGGTGGATCCATTTTGAACAGTAAACTTAGGATCCTGACCTTAGGACGGTTGCTGCATTATGCGGTGCTGTCGGTTGTCGCTTTCATCAGTCTGATCCCGATCTACTGGATGGCCATCACATCGGTGAAGGATTTTTCCCAGGTGTTCGTCACCCCGCCGCAATGGATTCCCAACCCGTTCAAGTGGGTCAATTATGTGGAATTGTTCGAGCGGTATCCGTACCATCTTTATTTTTTTAATAGTTTATATATCGCTGTGCTGGTAACGGCGGGAACCTGCATCGTCGCGTCTATGGCAGGCTATGCCATCGCGAAGCTGTCCTTTCCGCTGAAGAATGGAATCTTTCTGCTTTTGCTGAGCAGTATGATGATCCCGAATGAATCGACAGCCATTCCGCTATTTGTCTGGTTTGGCAATTTGGGAGTCGTCGATACACATTTCCCGCTAATTGTACCGGCGATTCTTGGAGCGGGCGGCACCTTCGGCGTATTTCTCATGAGGCAATTTTTCCTTACGATTCCGAATGAATTAGGCGAAGCGGCAAGGATCGACGGGTGTTCTCCTCTGAGATTGTACTGGAACATTATGTTGCCCTTGGCGACGCCTGCGATTGCAACCTTATCCATCTTAACGTTCCTTGGCAGCTGGAATGAATTCTTCGATCCTCTCATTTATCTGCATTCCAGCGAACTGTATACGATTCCGCTGGCGCTCGCGATGTTTACCGACGAAGGCGGAGTGAAGGGACATCTGATGATGGCGGCTTCGATGGTTGCGACGGTTCCGATCTTGACCGTGTTCTTCGTCGCGCAGCGGCATTTTATCGAAGGGATCTCTATGAGCGGTGTAAAATAACGTAATTTGGGGTGGAAAACATTTATGACGAACCTTGGTGTGATCGACTGCGACATTCATCACAATATCCCCGATATCAAGGCGATCTTTCCCTACTTACCCAGAAGGTATAAGGAGCAGATTGAAACCTGGGGGCCGCTGCATGGAGGCTTCGGTCACAATGGCGGTCGGCATGGACGGCGGTTTGATGCGTTCCCGGACGGGGAACAGGCGGGATCGAATCTGGATTTTATGATCAAGCAGCATTTCGAGGAATACAACGTCAAATACGGCATCTTGACAGGCGAGTTTAGCAGTGCTGCGATGGTAGGCGATCCTTATTATGCGGCGGCATTATGCTCCGCTTACAATGACTACACAATTGAGCACTGGCTGGAGAAGGATCAGCGCCTGCGCGGGTCTATTGTGATTCCTTATCACGATATTGCGGCTTCCGTGAAAGAAATCGAACGGGTCGGGAGCCACCCGCAGATGGTGCAAGCCTATGTTCTGGGTGGAGCGGCGCATCCGTATGGACAGAGAAACTATCATCCGATATACGAAGCTTGCCTGAAGCATGGACTGCACTTCGCCATTCACGTAGGTGCAGAAGGCGCATCCCGCAACGCAACGACAACGGGAGCGGGTTATCCATCTTATTATATCGAGGGCCGCGCGGCTCGTCCCCAAGTATTTATGGCGCATATGGCAAGTTTTGTGTTCGAAGGCGTTTTCGAGCTGTACCCGGAATTGAAGGTGATCTTCATTGAAGCAGGCGTGTTCTGGATTGCGCCTTACTTCTGGAGATTGGATCAGGATTGGAAGGCGCTCCGCCCCCAAACCCCTTGGGTGGAGAAGAAACCGAGCGAATATTTGCAAACCAATATGTACTACGGCTCGCAGCCGCTTGAAGAAGTGCCGAATAAGGCATTGTTCGATCAAATGTTGGAGGCTTCTTTCGCCAAAGACCGAATGCTGTTCTGCAGCGATTATCCGCACTGGGATTTCGATTCGCCGAAGCTCACTTTTCCGAAGATGGAGAAGTCATTATTGGACAACGTCTTGTATAATAACGCAGCCAAACTGTACGGTTTGCCGCTGCAAAACGGTACGGAGGAATAAACGAGATGGCGCGACATTATATTGGGACGACCGATCAATTTCCTGTAGGGGAGGCGACCTTAGTTCAGGTCGGCGGCCGTAAACTCGGGATTTATCGCTTCGATGACGACCAGTTCCACGCATTGTTGAATTATTGTCCGCATCAGGGGGCCGAGCTTTGCAGGGGACCGGTCACATCTTGGCTCCGATCCCCGAAGCCGGGGGAATTCCAGTACGAGAAGGAAGGGGAAATCGTCCGCTGCCCTTGGCATGGCTGGGAATTCGACATCCGCAGCGGCTGCATGGTGGTGGACCATAAAGTGCGGACGTTGACCTATGATGTAACGGTAGAGAGATTCGACGTGTCCGTCGATGAAGGCAAGGTTTACGTTAAAATATAGCGTGTCGTGAGTATCGCCCAACGTCTCGTACTGCCCTGCGCATGTCACTCGGTTTCATTCGAGCGGCATGCGCTGGTTTTATTGCATTAATATGATGTTTAATCAATATCCGAGACCGCTGTAGTACCGTGATCATGCAGAGCAGAAACTCTCAGCTATAATTCACCCGATGATTGACTTGCTTCGGTCAAAGGATCTCGTGCATAAGTACGGAGGAGAAGCGTGGAAGATACGATAGAAGCAATGATGAATGCAGATCCACGAGCACTTGCCGACGCGATCCTGCAATTGTGAATAAATTCACAATCATTATGTTCCGAAGTGAAAAGCGAGATACCCTATGAATTGTTCTAGCCTTGGAAACGCCCGTAAGGCGGGCGATATCCTCCATTTCGCGGGCGTCCTGATTTCGGTGCTGCCCATCCTCGGAGTGTATCTGGCGTTCCAAAAATATTTCGTCGAAGGTCTCGCCGGCTCCGTGAAAGGATAAGAACAGGGAGGAAATCACATGAAGTTTGCGTTCGACGTTCCGAAAAGCAAAAAAATGCGGCTGATCGTCAATACCGACTCGAAAAACGAGGCGGACGACCAGTTCGCGATCGTACATGCGCTGCTGACGCCGCGGTTCGACATCCGGGGCATCATCGCGGCCCAATTCGAGCATAACGCGATATTGCAGGGGCGACCGCCCGGCACGATGCAGCAGAGCTACGACGAAGTCGAGAAGCTGCTCGAGCTGATGGATTGCCGGACGAGCATCGCTGAACTGAAGGCGCGGGTGCAGCCGTGCGGAGCGATCGGCGATTACTTGTATCAGCAGCTGATCGACTTCAACGACTGGGTAGCCGAGCGGAATCCGAACGCACCGTGGCCGAAAGGCGAGATGTGGGCGCTCGGCGATTCGCCCGCCGTCAGCCTGCTGCTCGACGATCACGAGTACGGGTACGAATGGAAGCCTGCTCCGAGGATCGATGCGGATACGCTGCATTATATACATCATCAGAAGGATCGTCTGATCCGGGTGTACCATTACGTCGACCCGAGATTTACGCTGGAAGACATGTTCGCGAAGCTGGCCCTGCATTTCGGGTGAGCCGGAATAACGCCTAATGGCGGCACAATTACGCCGTGATCGCAGAATGCCCTTGACGCTCCGAGAGGAGGATCGAGGGCATTCCTTGTTTATGGCGACGTATCCTGTATTACGTAAAGAGAAACGAGGGACTTAATCCCAGTTACAACGGAATTGCTCTTCCGTAACACATGCTATTATTACTATTTAGTAAACTATCCTCGTGAGAGCATTTCGCTAAAGGCATTAAGAAAACAATAACAATATGGCATAAATTTTGGTAGTATTAATTTGGTTAACATTTGATCCAGGAGAAAACTAGAAATCAGTACAGGATAATGATTATGATGCTATTTAGTATTATAGGAAAGGACGAAATGATGAAAAGATGTAGGTGGATTGTTGTAAGTCTTACCTTTGTACTTTTCCTTTTTCTGACCGGAGGACCGTCAGCACTTGCCGTCAGTGTCGGTGTACTCAAGGATACCGACAGAATATATGTACCTGTCCGATATTTAAGCGAACAGTTCGGGTATGAAGCGACATGGAATCCACATGATCAAAGGATAACACTTTCGAACCAGCAAAACACGGTTATATTGCAAGTCAATTCCAGGACCGTTCATTTGAATGGAGAAGCCGTTACTACAGACGCTAGCCCTTTCATTAAGAGTGGGATTACTTTTATTCCACTTCGTTTGGTTTCGGATGCGATGGGTATAGCCGTCACTTGGGACGATCAACGTTTCCAAGTCGAGCTTATGAAAGACGGCACCAAAGTGGTTTTGCCAGTCATGACGGAACAACGCTGGAATGAAACCGTAGAGCGATCGCCAATCCAAAACAAAGCCCATACAATTCTCGTTCAAAAAAAGAAAATTAGCGCAAACGTAGTGACTGTCGATCTGCTCCACCCGAAGGTTTCTCTTAAAGTCGCTGTCGCCGAAGGGAAGGTCGGTAATGTTTCTGAGCTAAAAGAGATCGCGGCCGATAACGGAGCCGCTGTCGCAATAAACGGAACTTTTTTTGACGCTTATACTGAATCCTCCATAAAATCTCCATACGGGTATATTGTGGCTGAGGGGGAAATTGTCAATAGTGCTTCCTGGGATAAGAGGACCGTCTTTTCATTTGATCGCCAAAACACCCCAGGGATGTTTTCAGGGGAACAGTTTCTAGAGATACTAATCTCAAGTGAGGAAGAGGTGTATGGCGCACTGCAGGTCGGACCAAGACTCCTAATGGATGGCGAGGTATCCGTCGATCCGGAGAGTGAAGGATTTCGCGACCCTAAAATCTTAACCATGTCCGGCGCAAGGAGTGCACTTGGCATTACCAAAGATTACAAACTGTTGATTGTCACAACGAACGGGGCTACCATCCCGGAGTTGGCGGAAGTGATGCGGCAAACAGGGGCTTATCAAGCGATGAATATGGATGGCGGTGCATCCAGCGGGCTATGGTTGAACGAGAAATACATTACGAAACCCGGTAGAGCTATAAGTAATGCACTGCTTGTCGTTTTGAACTAAGCAAGGGAAGACGCGGAATAACATTGGGTAAACCAGACCGTTATGGAATTCCTCTTCGCTAGTTCTTGCTTAAAGACTATGATAACGTGATTGTTACCGGCACTTCCGAGAATAATGCCAATAGTTTCACCGGCTAATATGGTTATGCTCAATCATTTCTGATTGGCGGACTAAGGAAGGTTGTATTATGAACAAGGTTCTATTGTGGTTGAAAAGGTTATGGCCATTTATATTGGTGTTCTTTGGATCGCTAGTTGTGTTCATCATTGACTTTTGGGTAGAGAAATCTGACAATGCCACTGAATTCTATTCAAGATGGCTAGCCCCAACAATGGACGGTAGTAAGATCCCTCTCTTTGGATTTATCTTAGGCTTGGCAGTAGTAGGAATGCTCTGGCGTGTTTACTCTGAGTTTAAAAACGAAGAGATAAAAGAACTTCGAACCAAAATGCAACGGCAAATAGAAATGTTAATTATGGCCCATGAACAACTAAGCCCATATATGCGGCGTGAAATTCTCATGGATCTATTTCAAACCTTCGTGACGTTACACCCCTTTGTGCTTGGCGTCCAACTTTACGAATACACCAAACAGCACTTAAAAGGAAAAACGATTATCAAACTGAATTTAATTGATGGATACGTCCAGGAGCAAACGGATGCAAATGCCGTTCACCAAACGTACTTCAAATTAGACATTGGCTTATATAGGGAGTTCCAAGACGTATACAAGCGTTCATTTAAGAGGATTGACTCTGATGAAGAGGCTGTAGTTTCCGGGAGTAATTCACCCGAAGGATCTGTTGAGGTTGATGATATACCCCTTATTCAATTTATACAAAAATATAATCATCGACTTTCTGTTAAGCCGGATCTTGACCAAAATGATACTATGGAATATGCACTTGTCGAGTTAGGAATAAAGTTACTCTCCGAAATAGTTGGAATGCATGTGGAGTTATTTCTGGATCCAACTAAGAAAGACAAGCTATTATCATTAAAAAAGCGAACTGGATTTTTACAAGCGATTCTTGCCGAGATTCCGTTAACATTCGAGCACGATAAAAGCAATGAAAAGGCGGACCGGCAATATGTTGCTTGTCCGATTCACATCGACGATAAACAGTATGTTTATATGATCTTATTGGATCCAGAAATTCGAAATGAAGACGAATGGCTGGACGAAGTAGATGCATTAACGGTTGATTTTGAGTCGCGACTGGAAAATTGTCTGAAAAGGGGCTATACTGATAATAATTCGAAGAAGGGTGAGGGTAACAATGGCGAAAGCATTTCAGAATAGGATCCACCTCTCAAAATCCCGGGAAGAAGTTATCCGGGAATTAGAACGGGCCGGTATGAATGTTCGCAGAGACGATGTTACCCACAATAACTCGTATTCTTCTATTGTCGGAAATCGAACAAGGCCTTTAGTGATTCGGACAAAGCCTATTGTAGTTAAATAGAGGCATGACAAGAAAGGGCAACTTACCGTTGCCCTTTTTTTATTTCCCTTCGTACTAATGTGTTCCTTATCTGGTTACACATGAATGTAGGGGTGATGAAATGAGAAGGAAGAAAAACGAAAAATTAGCGGAAGCCGTCGTTAATGAATTAAAAAAGGGCGGTGTAGAAGCTAAAATTATTGAAAGTCACGAAACCACTAAGGCAATTGTTGGAAATCGATTAAAAAGGCTTCACATTCGAACACAGGAAAATTAGTTTAAAGGCGGACCAAAAGCAGATGGGTAAAAAGATTTACAAATGAACATATAACAAATGCTCCCGATGTTATGTTGTTACGGAGGCAATAGTTAGTCGATTTAGAGCTGCTGCAGCTCCGCAGGCTTCATGTAAGTTTGAATGACAATAAGACATCCAAGACAAGATCCGTATGGATGTTGTCTTTTGTCGTTGCCATGCAGCATCTGCAATATTGAGTTGTTGCTTTCCCCTGGTAAATATGCATAGCGGGAAAAGGGATTATAGTATATTCTGAAAGCGGATTCAGTGCCGGACTTCGTTAGGGGTTCTGCAAACTACATACGGAATCTGATAGCAACGACGGACGATGACGGAGGAGGGCATCCAAATATTGAAACCTAGGAATGGACGAACATCGCGTTTACGAAATATGAATATTTTCAGCCGTTTGCTCATTTTGTTTATATTCGCAACCATGTTGCCGATCGCTATTTACGGGATATTGCTCTACAACAAGAGTAGCAACGTCATCCAAGAGGGGATCAGTAATTCTCTGGAGTCGATGTTGATTCAAATATGTTCCAATATCGACGAGAAGATCGAGAAGGTTAGAAACGACAGTATCGAGATCAGTTACATGGACGAGATTCAAGATATATTGATCCATTATCAAGAGTATACCGAAAGAATGAAAAACAACACGAAGATCCTCATTACAGAAAGAATGAGCAGTAAATACGTATTCGACAATATCGTCTCGGAAATTACATTGTACACATTGGACGGACATGCGGTCAATGTGTACGGCAGCGATGCGTTTCGCCTGAACATGAAGGAAGATCACTTGAAATATTTCTTGCAGGAATCTTACGAGAATAAAGGAAGATTCATTGTAAAGGCGATGAATGAAGACTATGAAGAGAGAATTGCCGCCGGAGTCAACGTCGTAAGGAAAAATATTGTACTGGGGAAGGCGATCAAGAAAAAAGAGGACGGAAATGTTATCGGATACATGCTAATGACAGTCGAGGAAGAAAAAATTCGAAGTATCTATCAAGAGTTGGCAACGAATATGTCTGCAGAGATGTTCGTCTTAGATAAAAATAACGTCGTGATCTCGTCCGCCGAGGAAACCGTCAGAGTCGGCAGCAGGTTTGAAAATAAAGAAATTATCGATGGCATCGAAATCGACCGCTACTATCGGAAGACCGGAAACGAGGGAAGCATGGTCTATAATCAAACGATTAACGAAAACTGGGTATTGGTGAGCGTGATCCCTTCCACCTACTTGCATTCGGATTCTGCACCGGTGCTGCAAAATTTTATTTACGTCGGTCTCTTCAGCATCGCCTTCGGGGTTCTAATAACTGCCCTTGTCTCCTACAGCATAATATCTCCGATTAATCGGACGATAGCCGGAATTAAAGCGTTCGAAACCGGACAGATGGATGCCCGCGTCACGGTGGATGGAAATGACGAGATTACGATTTTGGCGAAGCAATTCAATAAAATGGCTAAAGAAATCAACAGATTACTTGTGAACATTCGTGAGGCGGAGAGGCAAAAGAGAAGACTGGAGATCAAAGCGCTACAAGCTCAAATCAATCCGCATTTTCTAGCCAATACGCTGAATATGATCGCTTTCATCGCGAAAATGAAGAACGAAAACTCCATCGTCACCCTCGTCAATGCGATCATTGATTTATTGAGAGGCAGCATGAAAAATGACGATAACCTGCAGACCGTCTCGGATGAAATCGAACTATTGAAAAATTACATCACGATACAAAATTATCGATTGATGAATAAGTTTGACGTTGCTTTCCACATTGACCCGGAAATAGAATCCTGTCTCATGCCGAAGTTCGTATTACAGCCGATTGTGGAAAATGCCATTATTCACGGGATCGAACCGTCGAATCGGCGAGGAATGATATCCATTACCGGTTATCGGGAGAACCGAGACATGATATTCGAAATTACGGATAATGGAGTAGGGATCGAACCGTCTGAATTCCCGAATATATTACATAATCAAAAGAACGAGGGGAAAGAGAGATTCACGGGGATCGGCATCGGAAATGTAAATCACAGAATTAAGCTAATGTTCGGAAATCAATACGGGCTGGACGCGAGAAGCGTGAAGCTCGAATACACGACATTAAGAATTAAATTACCCATAAAGAAGCAGGATGAAAAACATGATTAAGCTCATGCTTGTAGACGACGATCCGACGGTTTTGGTGGAATTGAAAAAAATGATCGAATGGGATGCGCTGGGTTGTACTTTAGCCGCGGAGGCTACCAACGGGAAGTCCGCCATGGAATTACTCCAGGAGAATAAACCGGATATCGTGTTTACCGATATGAGTATGCCGAACATCTCCGGCGTGGAGTTTATCAATTATATCCATGAACTGAACGCAGAGATTAAAGTCGTGGCTTTAAGCGCATATGAGGATTTCGATTACGTACGAGGAAGCTTGAAGAATGGCGCCAAGGATTATTTATTAAAACATCGGATTACGAAAGAGAACATTAATGATTTGATTCGATCTATGATACGGGAAATTCATGAAGCGGGCCAAGGCAAGACGTCGGCGGCGACGGGAGAGAGCAAAGAGGACCTGTTATATAAAATCGTTAACGAATATGCGGAGATCGATAATCCGGACGTCTTGCTAAAGGGTCTTAAGTTGTCGTGGTTATCGGAGGATTTGATCTTGGCCGTCGGCGGAATGGATGTCCGCTTCGAAGAGATGGACGGAGAGTACACCGATGAACTGACCATGCGAATCATGATTGACGAGACGATCAAGTACTATCGGGATTATGCAATGCTCCCGATAGAACCGGGGATCTTCCTGCTTGTATTTAGTGCGAAGGAAAAGTCAAAAAGGGAAATCGAGGAGGTCTTGCGGCAGATCCAAATCACGTTGTTTCGGTTTTGCAGTCTGGAAATATCGTTCGCCGTATCCGACCTGTTCGCCGGTATCGAAAATATTAAAATGCAACGCCAGCTTAATAGAAGTATCCTGCTCGAAAATTATTTTCAGGGGAATCGGAAGTTTATCGTGCAACGGGAGGGGATCGGAGAGCCCGATAAAATTCTTGATAACCAACTGTTAACCCAACTGGATGAAACGTTGTACTTGAAGGATCAGAACATTAGCGAGTATTTCGAGGCTTTCTTTACGGAATTAATGAACAGGCACTTATCAAGGGAGTGGGTACAAGTCCTGTTTATGGAGATCATTATGTTCCTTAAAAGAAAAATCAATCAATTGCAACTCGAGGAGGAGGCTATCTTTCGTAACGAACCACCCTATGAAGCGTGGAGCTCCTTCGGCACGTACGAGGAAATCAAAAATTATTTGATAAGGGTCTGCATCGGGCTGAAAAACGAATTGAAGAAGAAAAGATATACGTACTCGAAATACTCGATTTCGGATAAAGCCATGAAGTACGTGGAAGAAAACTATAAAGAAAAGCTTACGTTGCGCGAGATCGCGGATGCATTGCTCGTCAGCACCTCGTACCTTAGCAGAACGTTCAAAAAAAGCACAGGCATCAACCTAGTCACTTATATTAACAGAACGAAGATGAGGCATGCGAGAGAGATGATATTGCAAGGAAAACTTTCGTTACAGGAAATCGCTTACGAGATTGGTATTCAAAATTATAATTATTTTTACATTTTGTTTAAAGAGACATACGGAATATCGCCTTCGGACTATATTCGAAGCATCGAAAGCGATTAAAGAAGACAAAATAGTAAGAAAACAGGATGGAGTTCTTAATGTTCAAGATCCCCCATCGAAAATTACAATGAACTTGTAAAATCATTGCATACCATAAGGGGAGGTTCCTATGAACAGAAGAGCATTATCGTTACTCCTACTAAGCGTGATCGTCGTAACGATCGCGGCATGCAATTCCGCGGCTCCTTCAAACTCGAATAATGAAAGCGCAAACAAGACGCAATTGACGTTCTGGACGTACGTGGAACAACACTCGGAGTTTTTTCAAGATGCGGCGCAAACTTGGAACGAGAAGCATCCAAACGAACAAATCGAGTTAACCACCGAAACGTATCCGTTCGCGGATATGCATAGTAAGTTGCTGATTACATTGCAATCCGGCGACGGCGCGCCCGACATCGTGGACGTTAACGTATCCAGATTCAGCGACTTCATGCAGGGCAACGAAGAAGTGTTCGTTCCGCTAAATAACGTAATTGAACCGGAGAAGAGCAGTTTCCTTGAGCCTGTGCTAGATATTTATAAATATAACGGGAATTATTATGGGATCGAATATCACGTCGGCGCTCCCATGATGTTTTACAACACGGAAATTCTGGGTCAAGCCGGCGTAAAGGTAGAGGACATTGTGACTTGGAACGACCTGCATGAAGCGGGCAAGAAAGTCCTTGCCGCGACCGGCAAGCCGATCATTACCTTCGAGGTGAAAGATTCCTGGAGCTATTACATCATGACCGGCCAACAAGGCGGCGATTACTTCGACACAGAAGGCAATGTTATTATCGACAGCGATATCAATGCGAAGACGCTTGACTTTATGCTGAATATGCTCGCGGACGGAACCGCGGTCACCACGCCCGGCGGCGGATTTCATACAGAAGAGTACTATGGATTTATGGCGAAGAACGGCGCGGCTTCGATGTTGGAATGCATGTGGTATATGGGGCGATTCACGGACTATATGCCGGAATTGGCAGGGAAAATCCAAATGGCGGCCCCGCCGGTGTGGGACGAAAACAGCGTATATCCGGTGTTCGGCGGAACGGCGACGAGCGTCACCACCCTGTCGAAGAATCAGGATCTCGCAGTGCGGTTTTTGGCGGAAGCGAAAATCAGCGAGGAAGGTGCCGGGAAAATCTGGAACGTCTTAGGCTTCGACCCGCTGCGATGGGACATATGGGAGACTGACGTCATGAAGCAGGATAACAAATTTACCGCGTATTACGGCAAGGACATCTTCGATATCGTTCTCGGGATGAAGGATAAGTTCCAAACGTCCAACATTACGGCGTCGCCGAAGTTTTCTTTAGCCAACTCATTAGTTTCCGGGGACATTTTATTCAAGGTACTTAGCGAGAAGAGCGCAACGCCGGAAGAAGCGCTGAAGAGCGCAGCGGACCAGATTAAGAATTCCAAGTAAACCGTTCGGTTCAAGCTGCCGCAATATGAGTGTTGTGGCAGCTTGTTTCCGATTGTTCGAGAGAAATCGAAGAAGGTGATTCTTAGTGTTGACCAAACGAACAGCTCCTTATTTTTTTTGCGCCCCTTTCATCATTACCTTCCTAGTTTTTATGCTGTATCCGATGTACGACATGGTGTACCGGAGCTTCTATAAGTTGGAAGGCATTCGAACGTATCGGTTTGTAGGATTCGATAATTACCAGAGGATATTGACGGATCCTCATATCCCTAACGCGATGGTAACCACATTGGGATTTACGCTGGGTATCGTGATCGTAAACTTGGTCGTGCCTTTGTTGTTGGCGATTGTATTGCATCACAATTTAACGCCGTTTAAAAATATATTCAGGTCCGCCTTCTACATTCCGGCATTAACTTCGATCGTCGTCGCGGGCATCTTCTTTCGTTTATTCTTGGCCGGGAACGCGGATACACCGCTTAACGCATTAATGACTCTTTTGGGTAACGAACCCAGGAACTGGCTATTCGATACGAAGATCACAGGAATCATCGCTTTAGTGTTTACTTCGACTTGGCGATGGTTAGGATTAAATATATTATATTTTCTAGCTGCTTTGCAGACGATTTCGCAAGAGATATACGATGCCGCGCACGTGGATGGGGCCAGCGCAATTCAACGATTTACGCATGTCACTCTGCCTGGCATCCGTCCGATTCTCATTTTCGTGATGACGATCTTAACCTACGGCGGCTTGCGTATGTTCGGCGAAAGTTATGTATTGTGGGCAGGAGGCACAACTCCTGGGGATATCGGCTTAACCATTGTATTGTATATTTACCGTACGGCATTCGGTCATTTCGACATGGGCTATGCGTCTGCGATGTCTGTCGTATTTTTCGCGATATTGATGATTCTGAACTTCATCTATATATCAACCATGGGGATCGGGAAGAGGGGAGAGGAACGATGACCGGCACCCGAACGAGAAAGGCGTACCAAATCAGCGTCTTCCTGCTTCTGTTTCTACTGGCCGCAATCTCATTAGGGCCGTTCATATACTTGCTGGTCACTTCCTTCGTGACCGACATGAGCCAGGTATTCAAGAACGGAGTTGCATTGAAAATCAGCGTTGATATGTTAAGTCTGGAAAGCTACAAACTCCTGTTGGAGGACAATGGGGGGATGTACTTCGCATGGTTCAAGAACAGTGTAGTCTTGACGATTCTCTACACGTCGCTTTCGATCCTGTTTTGTTCCATGGTAGGCTACGGAATATCGATGTATGAATTTAGAGGAAAGAGAATCTTCGTTCTTCTCGTGTTGAGCACGATGATGATTCCGGTGGAGACGCTAATGATTCCGCTTTACAATGAAATCAGCAGCATGAAGTTGACGAATAACTACTTTGGCGTAGTGCTGCCTTTCATGGTGGCACCGTTTACGGTTTTCTTCTTCATGCAATACGCGCGGACCCTCTCGAAAGACTTCATGGAAGCGGCCAGAATCGATGGTTGCGGGGAACTCGGAATTTTCATTAAGATCATGGCTCCTTTGATGAAGCCGGCGATAACGTCAATGGCCATTTTGCAAGCTACCAACTCCTGGAATGACTTTCTATGGCCGCTTATCGTGATGTCGAAGAGCGAACAGTTTACGTTGACGGTCGGAATCCAAACCTATTTATCCCCGTATGGGAATAACTATAATTTACTTTTTGCAGGCGGCGTCATATCCGTAATCCCCGTCATCCTCTTGTTCTTTGCGTGTCAGCGTCTATTTATGGAGGGTATGATTCAAGGCGGGATTAAAGGATAAGAATAACCGATTGCGAAGGGGAAGGATCGTATGGAGCTAAGATTTCATTATTTGCGACCGAATCAAATTACAGCGAGGAGAACCGAATTCCCGGTCGCCTATGTTCCGCTAGGGACTTTGGAATGGCATGGATTGCATAGTCCGATGGGAGCGGACGGGCTACAAGCGGAGGAGATGGCGCTCCGCTGCGCCCGAAAAGGCGGGGGCATCGTATTCCCTACAGTGTATTACGGGGAGAGCCGGGTGAATTCTTTGCTCGAATCGGATACGAAGTACCAAGAAGGAATCTGCGACAGAATGAAATTGCAAAAGGACACTTTCGCCGAGGAAAAATTCCCGTATACGGGAATCCAACAAGTAGAGCATTGCAATCATCATCTGATCCACATCATCTCGGAAGTCGCCTCCTACGGATTTCAGCTCGTCGTCTTCGTGATCGGGCATTATCCTCTAATCGAAAATGCAAGATGCGCGGCCATCACCTATAACCAATGGGCGTATGATAAGAGGTGGCATAGGATTGGAACCATGGCTGTAGCGGATTTTCTACTGTTGCGGGATCGCATACCGAACGCAGGCGACCATGCCGGAGGCTGGGAAACCTCTCATCTGTTGGCATCGCACCCGGACACGGTAGACTTACGTTTGGCGGAGGACGACCTACAATTCGGGATCATGAGTAGAAGAAATCCTACAGAATCGTCGGCTGCTTTCGGGAATGAAATCTATGATCTTGCGGCGGACTCGATTGTCGAACGGGTTCGCCTGTGGATGGCCGCCCCCGATAAGCAGATGGGACACGGTATGAATTTATAAGGCAAATACCGGATTACTCGGCATAAGCCCGCTAGATGGACACTTTGCAGGCGGCGGACTACGCGGCCACCGTTGCGACAGCCGAGCGGCTGCTTGAGGAAGCCGGGCTGAGCGAGGCGGAGAAGGCGGCAGTGTTCGGCGGCAACGCCGTGCGGGTGTATAAGCTGGCGTAGATGAGGAAGGCTGCAGTTCATCGGAAGATGAGTTTGCAGCCTTTGCGTTCGGAACCGCAGGCTCCTTCTTCTACGCCATAATGTAAGGTTACCGCAGTTCTTCCGATAAGAAATTTTCCAGTATCGCTCTCAAGCCTTCCGGATTACTCAACATTGGTAAATGTCCGGTCTCCAAGGTTTGTACGAATTGCGGGGAAAAGTTTGAAATCATTTTATCTTGTAGAGAAAGAGGGAACTCTTTATCGTTGGCTAGCTTCACGTATAGCTTTCGTACATCAGGGACAGTCACGTTGATTCGATCTGTATACACACGAACTGCCTCGGGAATGAAGCCTCCCACGATATCCGTTGCTTGTTCCGGTGAGAGATCGCTGCATAATCCCTTACGGATGGCCGACTCTGGCGGTTTTGTACCCAACGTTCGCAGGATAACAGACATGATAAGTTTTTGGGGCAACGGTAAAATGGATAAGAATGAACCGCCATTCTTCGGGATGGCTGCCCCAACAGCGACAATTCCCGCCAGTCGATCCGTCAGTTCGGATGCCAGTCTGTGAGCAAGGACACCGCCTAGCGAATGCGCGACAATGACAATTTTGCGCGGCCCCCATTCATCCACTTGTCTTTTCGCATGCGTCACATAATCCTCCAAAGAAAGACCGCGCCTTGAATCAAACGAGCTTTTCCTCAAAGGAAACTCAACAAGTAAATAAGGATGTTCGAATCCCTCCACAACCTTACTCCATACGCGGGCTTCCAAGCCTGCTCCATTGACGAACACAAAACCTATTTTTTCTTGAGAATGCTTTAACATATTGATCAACCCCCTATTGATTGTCTATTCCGATTACGAATAAGATAATGGTATCACAAAAATAAGACAGATTATGTCTTGTTTATTCGGTAAAATGAAAAAAAACGGGGAATGAGGTGGGCCATTGCAAAAATCACAGCGTCTTATCCAATTGATGATGAGGATCAACGCCAAGCGATCCTTTACGGTTAGGGAGCTGGCCGATGAATTCGGCCTGTCCACTCGAACGATTACAAGGGATCTGCAAGAGCTTAGCGAACTCGGTGTCCCGGTTTACTCCATTCAGGGAAGAGGAGGAGGCTACAAGCTTCTCCAGGAGAGACTTCTGCCGCCGATCAGCTTTACCGAAAACGAAGCACTCGCGATGTTTTTTGCATGTCAGTCGATGGATTATTTCAGCTCTTTACCTTTCGGCGAGGGGGCCGATGCAGCGCTTCACAAGTTTTATCATTACTTACCTGCTGATGTAAGAGAACAGATTGATCGTCTAAAAAGCAGGGTCATGTTCTGGAGCCCTTATCGATCGATGTCTGCGGAGGTTCTCCAAACGCTCCTGCAAGCAATAATGATCCGCAGTGTAGTGACCATCCAGTATAAATCTAGCAGAGGCGTATCGGAGCGGAATATTCAGCCTATCGGTCTTTATGCCAGTTCCGGTTATTGGTATTGTCCTGCATATTGCTTCACAAGAGAGGATATTAGGCAGTTCAGGGCCGATCGGATCCTCTCCGCCGAGCTCAACGGAACCGTTCCTTGCCGGTCGGATATAAGCCAGAAGACTTTGTTGGATAAACCCAATAAGGACGATCTGGAACAGACTACACTTGAACTTGAGATGACGAAGAAAGGGGTGTGGCTGCTGGAATCCAACCCTCGTTTTGGTCCATTCATACGGCGCAACGAGGATGGCAGCGGAGCACTAACGATGGAGATTGCGGTGCAGGACTTGAATTTCTACGTGGATATGATCTGGCAATGGGGGGATGAAGTCAAAATCGTGGGGCCGGCGGAGGCCAAGGCGTACATGCATCAAAAAATTGAGGATATGCGCTTACTTTATGTTCGCTGAGCTTTACTGGGGAGTGCAATGCATGTAAGAAGTGACGGCGAATCATGGTAACATCAGTGTTTTTCATGGCCCGAAATCGAGGAGACGCCGGCGCAGGATTAACCCCGTGTTAGAAAGTATTCGAACGCAGGTAAAAAATGAACATAGAGAGGCGATGCTACGTTATGCAGGAAACCGATAAAATATACAACACCGCGGTTGAAGCCACTCTTGAAGTGATCGGCGGAAAGTGGAAGCCTGTCATTCTGTTCCATCTCACGTTCGGGAAAAAGCGCAATGGGGAACTGAAGCGCCTGATGCCCGCCATAACTCAAAAAGTGCTAACTCAGTAGCTGGGGGAGCTAGTGGATGATGGAATCGTGTTCCGTATTTTTCTTATAACCAAATTGCAAAATATAGATGGTTTGTTGCACCAGATGATAAAATCTCGAATTCACTGAAAGAGAAACTGTATACTTTTTTGGAAGAGAACCATTACAAATTTCAGTTAAAATCCAACACCCGTTTCTTTACTACGACTGATTAGAGTTACATAAGTACCCATAATCGTTATTATGGGAACAAATGCTCCATGACAATATGCTGTCAGGAGCATTTGTTATTTTATATTCAGGAAATATAAACGGAGGTGTCATATGGAATACCTTGTTCTGGGAATTTCAATTATTGGTTTAATTACATCTATCCTTGCATTAGTTAAAGCGCGGGAGGCTTATTTAGAGGCAAAGAAGACACATGATGTGGTACAGGCCAAAAAGAATAGGTAAAAGCCTGGAATCCAGCGATTTGGTTTTTCCCCAGTAGGCTAAGCACGGGAAAGGGTTTCCGATAACCGCTTCTGAACGCTCGTCGGTACTTCATTGCGAACCGTTGCCGACAACCCGGTTTACGGATAGAATGAAAGCCGAAGGGAGCGATCGCGCGTATGGAGAAGAATTGGTATAATCGACTGCTGCTATCATATATTCCCATTTTCATCATCGTTTCCTTGGTGCTTATCATTATATTCCTTCTCGGCGCGGCGGAGATGACGAGGAAGGAGACGGTCCGGGCGAACGAGGTGTTCTCGGGCCAAGCGACCCAATCGTTGGAGTATTCGCTTCGCGCCATCAACGAGATGATGAATCGGGAAATTATATCCAACGGGTTTACTCCGTTCTTTACGAAATCGGGCAATCCGTATATCGCGGCGAACGAGGTATCCCGCAAGCTGAACGAAATCAAGCTGTCCAATCCGCTGATCGATTCGCTCTACCTGTACCGTCATCAGGACGGGGTCGTCCTGGGGCACCAGTCGATGCAGACGGCGGACCAGTTCGCGGATCGGGCGTTCCTGACGCAGATGCTCGAGCAGCCCGGCAGGACGGGTTGGTCCGACCCAAGAACGCTGGGGACGGAAGGGAAGGTCGTCGTCAGCTTGACGCGCACGGTACCGCTCTTGACCGGCGAGCACGGGCTGATGGTCGTGAACGTATCGCAGCGCGCGTTACGGGATTTCCTTCGAGGCATGATCGGCAACGAATTCAGCTTCATCCACCTCTACGACAGCAGTGGGACGCTATGGTTCGGCACGGAAAGCGAGGACCTCGAGGCGGTGTCCGCGAGCGTCGGCCGCGAGATCTCCGATGTCGAGTCCGGCTACACGGGCTGGAGCATCCGGAGCGGGATGCTCGGCGGGTCGCCGTTCCGGGCGTTCGCGGAGCTGTCCGATGTGTGGATCGTAGCGATCATGGCGACGCTCGCGGTCGGGCTGGCATGGCTGATCCTCGTGTCCCGGCGTCACTATCGCCCGGTCGTCAGCCTGGTGAAGCGGATTCGAGATCTATCGAGCCCGGAGACCGCCCCGGAGGAGACGCCGCCGGCCAAAGACGAGTTTACGCTCATCGAGTCCGCGCTCAGCAAGATCGTGCAGCAGTCGGCGGAATACCGGAAGCAGCAAGAGGCGGATATCGTGTACAAGCGCCGTCATTTCTTCCACGAGCTGATGGAGGGCGGCCGAACGATCGACATGGAGGAATGGCGGAAGGAGCTGCGGCGGTTCGGCATGGATCCCGCCTTCGACGAAGCGGCCGTCGGACTGCTGGAGATCGACAAATACGCCGCCTTCGAGCGGTCGTACTCCGGCAACGGCAAGGAGCTGCTTCGGTACGCGCTCACGAACGTGATCGTCGAGATCGCCGCGATGCGATCCGTGCAGGCGTGGCCGGAGTGGATATCCAGTCAGCAGCTGGGCTTGCTCTTCCGATCGAAGCGAGACGGCTCGGAGCAAGACTTCGAGGACTGGCTGCGAGAGCTGTGCGAGCATATGGTTCGATGGACGGCGGACAACCTGAAATTTTCGGTAACGCTCTCGATCGGAAGCCGGACGACATCGTTATCGGAGCTGCACCTCAGTTACGACGACGCCTTGGAAGCCATGAAATACAAATCCGTGTTGGGGAACGGGCGGGTCATCGGCCAGCAGGATATTCGTTCGAGGTCGGAGGGCGAAGTGTATAAGGGGCTTCAGATGGTTCGGGGCATCGCGCAGTCGTACCGAATGGGGGAGGAGCTCTGGGCGGAGCAGCTGAAGCAGATGTTCGACGACTTCCGCAGCCGCATCATCTCGAAGGACGACCTGATCAATGTCATGAACTACTTGATCTACCACCTGTTCCGGGAGATGATGGAGCTTCCGGGCGAGATCCAAGACATCTGGAAGGATGAAGTCGTTCCCGCGTTGAACGAGGCGTTGGAGCGGTTCGAAACGGTGGACGAGCTGTACGAAGACGTGCGCCGGCTGTTAGAGGAGAACGCTCAGAAGCTAAAGCTGCTGCGGGAGGGCAAGAGCAACCACCATGTCATTCAAGAGGTCCGAAAGTTTATCGAGGAGCAGGCGAGCAACCCGAATTTGTCGCTTTCGCTGATCGGTGAACGGTTCCAGATGAGCAACAGCTATGTCAGTCGATTGTTTAAGGACGAATTCGGGGAAAATTTCGTCGATTACGTCGCGAAGGTTCGCATCGAGCATGCGAAGCGATTGCTCCGGGACACCGGAGAATCGATTCACCATATCGCGACGACGATCGGATATACGAACTATATGACGTTCAATCGGGTATTCAAGAAGGTGACGGCGACGACGCCGAGCGAATACCGAAGTCGCCACCAAGCGACGTGAACGAAGCATCGGGCGGGGCCCGCGGACGTACAGTCCGCGGGCTTTTTTTCTGCGCGTTCCGCAAGAAATGCGGGGCGTTCAAAAACTGTTAGGCGGCCGTCGAGGCGGGCGGAGGGGCCGTTTTCGCAAAATGTGTTAGGGGGTTCAAAACTGAGAATTGTCGCCTCCGCGGCGCATCGAGTACAGTGGGGGCAGTCGAACGGAACGCGGCTCGGCGAGCGGACCGGGCGGCTTACAATCAACCAGAGGTGGACGTATGCAAAATATGGGGAAAGCTTCCGCGGACGGGGGCGCCGTACTTCGGAACGGGTCGCTGCTTCGCAGAAGAAGATGGAATCAGAATAAGCCGCTCCTCGTGATGTTCCTGCCGGTAGCCGCATTCTTCCTACTGTTCAAGTACGCGCCGATGCTGGGCCTTGCGATCGCGTTCAAGGACTACAACTTCGCGGACGGCATCTGGGGAAGTCCCTGGGTCGGCTTCGCGAATTACGAGTATCTGTTCAACAATCCGAAGACGCTCAACATTATACGCAATACCTTGGTGCTCAGCGCGCTGACGGTGTTCGTCGGCTTCCCGTTCCCGGTCGTGCTGGCGATTCTCCTGAACGAGGTGCGGAGGGCGTGGTTCAAGAAGTGGGTGCAGACGTTGGTGTTTCTGCCTCACTTCCTGAATTGGGTCATCGTCGGCGGACTGGTGCTGATGGTGTTCGCCTTGGAGAGCGGCTTCGTCAACAATGCGTTGCATGCGTTGACCGGCCAGAAGTTCCCGTTCTTGTTCCACGAGACGTCATGGATCGCGATCTTCGTCGGCTCCGGCATCTGGAAGGGGGCCGGATGGGCGGCGATCATCTACCTGGCGGCGCTGACTTCGATCGACCCGAGTCTCTACGAAGCGGCGAATATGGACGGCGCGAACAAGTGGAAGCAGCTCTGGAACATTACGATTCCGGGCATTCAGCCGACGATCGTGTTGATGTTTATTCTGAACATCGGCAACGTTATGGATGTGGGCTTCGATCAGGTATACGTACTGCAAAATCCGGTCGTCGTCAACGTCGGCGAGGTGATCAGTACGTGGAACTTCAAGGTCGGCCTCGGCGCGGGGCAATTCAGCAACGCGACGGCCATGGGGCTGTTCGAATCGCTGATCGGACTCGTCCTGGTGCTGACCGTGAACCAAATCGCACGGAAATTCGGTAGAGGCTTATGGTAAGGGGGAATTGGGCATGAAGCAGTCTTGGGGCGAAAAGGCGTTTTACGGCGTTAATTATTTTATCTTGTCCTTGGCGGCGCTCAGCTGTCTGCTCCCGTTGATCCATCTCGTCGCGCTGAGTCTCAGCAGCGGCGAAGCGATCACGCTCGGGAAGGTCGGGCTCTGGCCCGTCGATCCGACATGGGAAGCATATCGCAAGCTGATTCAAGGGACGGACATCATGAACGCGCTTCGGAACAGTCTTGTGATTACGGTCGTCGGGACGGCGTTGAATATGGCGTTCACGGTGCTGGCGGCGTATCCGCTCGCGAAGAAGCATTTCTACGCGCGGAGGGGGCTGACGCTGGCGATCGTCTTTACGATGCTGTTCACGGCCGGGCTCATTCCGAATTATATGCTCGCCAAGGAGCTGGGCCTCGTCAATACGTACGGCGCGTTGTGGCTGCCCGGTCTCGTCAGCGCCTACAATATGCTGATTTTGCGGTCGTTCTTCGAGAACATCCCGGAAGAGCTCGAGGAGGCCGCGCGCATCGACGGCTGCGGGGAATGGCGGATTATCGGGCAAATCGTGCTTCCGCTGTCGTTGCCGGCGATCGCGACCGTCTCGCTGTTCTACGGCGTCAATCACTGGAATTCGTTCTTCAACGTCTTGATGTACATCAACGATTCGACAAAATTCAACTTGTCCGTGCTCGTGCAAAACATGATTCAAAGCCAATCGCTGCTCGCGGAGATGGCGATGCTCGATCCGGAAGCGTTCACGCAGCTTACACCGGAGTCGATCAAGTCGGCGGGCGTCCTCGTGATGGTCGTTCCGATGCTGCTTGTCTATCCGTTCTTGCAGAAGTATTTCGTTAAGGGTGCGCTCATCGGCTCGATCAAGGGGTAGCGCGCGAAAAGGGCAGGGAAAGGGGGGATGCCGGCGGCTCGGCTGAAACTTCGGGATGTACATGGTAAGCTAGTTGCAACATATGCACCGGACGAAAAAAAGGGAGGCAATCGCATGGAGAAGCATCGGGGAAAGAAAACGGTCGCGTTGTCGACGGCGGCGGTCATGACGCTGTCGATCTTGGCGGCCTGCGGCAGCGCGGCGAACGAGCCGACGCCGGAAGCGCCGGCGGCCGGCGGGGACGCGGCGGAAGCGAGAGGGAAAATCACGGTCTCGATCTACGACCGCGGGCAAATTCCGAAGGAAGAAGGCACGTATACGGATAACCGCTGGACGCGCTGGATCAACGAGAACGGACCGGTCGACGTCGAGTTCGTGCCGATCCCGCGGAACGAATCGCAGCAGAAGTACAGTATGCTCTTCGCGTCCGGAGAGGCGCCGGATCTCGTTCTTGAGTATGACAACGCTTTCGTTAACACCCTGTGGGCCCAGAAGCAGCTGCTGCCGCTGGACGACTTGATCGCGGAGCACAGCACGGAATATAAGAAACTGCTCGAGAAGTTTCCGGAGTTGAAGAAACTGGCGACGAAGCCGGACGGCAAGATGTACGAGGTCGCTCGCATCATGAAGCCGGAAATTCTCGGCATGATGGTCATCCGGAAGGACTGGCTGGATAAGCTCGGCCTCGAGACGCCGAAGACGGTCGAGGAGCTGTACCAGGTCGCCGACGCGTTCGCGAACGGGGATCCGGACGGGAACGGAACGAAGGATACGTTCGGCATCAACCTGAGCCAATTCGCGACGTATTACGTGGACGCGATGTTCCAGAACGAGATGTTCATTCTCGAGAACGGCGAACTGATCCGCCAGTTCGACCGGATCAAGCCGGCGTACGAATTCAAGCGCCGCCTGTTCGAGAACAACATCGTGGATAAAGACTTCCTCACCGACACGAACGGTCAGAAGGCGGAGCAGGACTTCGCGAGCGGCAAGTTGGGTATCTACTTGGCGTACGCCTCCGTCATCAGCAAAAACTACGATACGCTGAAGAACAGCGTGCCCGAAGCCGAAATCGTAGCGATTCCGTTCCCAGCGTCGGAGTTCGGCCAGTTCGGTCCGGATTTCAACCCGCCGTTCCAGTTGACGGGCTCGGTGAACGCGAACGCGAAGGATCCGGCGTCGGTCATGAAATACATCGACTTCATGGTGTCCGAACCGACGGTCCAATACTTCGCGAACGGCGAAGAAGGCGTCCACTACACCAAGTCCGCGAACGGCTGCCCGCAGCCGATCGACCGCGATAAGAACAAGAACGAGATGGGCTATACCGGCGATTATCGGATGTTCATGCCTACGTACCTGCTGCAAACTTGCGCCGTCAACGATCGCTCCCTCGAGTCGGAAAATCCGATCGATCAGGAATGGATTGCGATTGCGGAGGAAGCGAAGAAGCTCTACTTGGATCCGAATCGCCCGCATCCGGGCTTCACGCACGCGAAGTTCCGTCCGGCGCTCGACAAGGATCTCAACACGATCTTCAACGACGGCTGGAACACGATGAACGAAATTATGGCGAAGGCGGTCGTCAGCGGCAGCGCGTACACGGTCGACCAAGGCGTCGCCGACGTCATCAGCGCGTGGGACGCATCGGGCGGCAAGAAGCTCGAGGAATGGTATAAGAACTGGTACCAGGAGAACAAGGACAGCTGGTTGTTCATGGAAGACCTGTATCAGATGGAATTCGAATAAGGCATCGCGTCGGGAGCGCGGCGGGGCATATGTTCCGCCCGCGGCCCGACGGCTTTAACACATCAAATGAAAGGGGTTACATAATGAAGAAAAGGAAACGGTCATTGGCGTTGTTACTCTCGCTTTCTCTATTGGCAGGCGTGGCGGTTCCCGGCGCCGGAGCGGCGACGGCTTCGACGGGCGGCGAGGGCCCGCCCCCCGAACCGGTGACGTATCGGGCATCCGCGGGCTTCTCGGGCACGCAGGGCGGGAACGGCTGGCATTATTGGAAGCAGCGCGGCGGCGCCCTGTCCGACCTGGTGTTCGTCGAGACGCCGACCGGCAACCCGATCGTCCCGCGATGGAAGGACGCAACGACGAATACGCCGTGGATTTCGGCGACGGCGATGCACCCGGGCGCGTCCGACGACGTCGTTCGCGCCTGGACGGCGCCGGGGCGCGGGACGGTCGCCGTCGGCGGCACCGTCCGCAAGGGCGACAACCTCGGCGACGGCGTGCTCGTCTCCGTGCGGAAGAACGGCGAGCCGCTGTGGAGCGCGCATCTTACGACGACGGAGCCGACGACGCCGACGGGCGTCGAGGCGGTGGGGGTCGCCCCCGGCGACGTCATCGCCTTCGTCGTGCAGAAGAACGTCACGCTCAACAACGATCATACGAATTGGGATCCCGTCATCGCGTATACGCCTTCCGACGTACCCGGCGGACCCGGTGAAGAACCGGGCGAAGAACCGGGCAAGGAGGAGGAGCCTGTCGTCATTCCGGTCGCCGCCGCGGTGAATACGCAGGGCGGAGCGCAAGCGGACGTTAACCAGGAGTCGCTTGTCGCGGACGGGACGGAATTCCTGATCAAGCATTTCTTGAAGAACGGCGCCACCGACGCGCCGACGCATCGGGAGGCGTACCTGAAGGCGGATTTCGGTCCGCTGTCCGGCGCTGCCGTGGACATCGGGACCGTAACGCTTAACGTCTATCTCGCGACCGCGCTGGGCAAGGACGTTCCGATTACGGTGCGCGGCCTCGAGAGCGTCGATTGGGAAGAGACGGAGATTACGTATAATAACGCGCCTGCGGAAGCGGGAGTCGTCTTGGATACGGTCGTCGCGCGCGATGCCGGCTGGTACCGTTTCGACGTCACATCCTTCGTTCAAGACCGCATCGAAGCGGGGGCGACGCTCGCGTCGTTCCGCATGACGGACGACAGCGCGGCCGATACGTTGGCGCGCTTCCGCTCCGACGATGCGCTCGAGCCGGAGCTTCGCCCGTACTTCCTCGCGGAAGTCGCCGGCGGGGGCTCGTCGGGCTCGTTGCCCCGCGGCATCGTAGCGAATCTGCCGGACAGCTTCTATGCGCGTCCGGGATTGGAGTCGATGCCGCGCATCGACTACGCGTCCATGTACGTCGCCGACGTGACGAAGTTCGGCGCGGCGGGCGACGGCGAGGCGAACGACCGCGAGGCGTTCGATCGGGCGATCGCCGCGCTCGAGGAAGTCGGTGGCGGCGTCGTCTATATGCCGGCGGGACGGTACTATTTCGCGGCGACGCCGGCGCCGGACGCGACCCCGGCGGACCGCCGATTCTGGGATCGTACGGGCGAGCGGGCGCTCGAAAATATTCATTTCGTCGGGGACGGCGAAGCGACGACGATCGTGTTCCGGAATCCGGGGCTCGCTGCGCTGCCGGAAGGGCGTCTATACCATACCGCGAACGGCGTCTACAACGGCCGCCCGTACGGCTGGCGGATCGACGGGAGGAATGTGTCGTTCCGCAGCTTCGGCACGTCCTGGTCGCCTCGGATGGATATGCGTTCGATCAACGGGCCATACAATATCGGATTAAGCGGAGAAAACCTGCAGGCGATCGACCTGAATATCGACCAAGGCGCGATCGGCATCGTCTTCTGGCAGGGTACAAGGAACGTCTGGGCCATCGATAACGAGGTTCGGAACACGGGCGCGGACGGCATCCACTTCGCCAACGTCGTGAATGCGGTAGCGGCTTACAACTATACGGAAAATATTAACGACGACGCGATCGGCTTCGTCTCCGACGCGCCGGGCGCGAACGGATGGCCCGTCTCGGAAAACAACTTCGCGCTGCATAACACGATCGTTCGCACGACGTGGGGCCGAGGCGTCAGCGCCGGCGGCATCGGCCACCGCATCGAAGGGAACTCGATCGAGAGCTCGCTGCTCGCGGGCATATTCACGAACTCGCTCGGGCAAGCCGGCGAAACCGGCGTGCCGGTGGAGCGCATCACGATTCGAGATAATACGATCGTTCGCTCCGATCAGAACAATCGAGCGGACAACAACTTCAACCAGAGCCACTTGTATCGCGGCGCCGTCGCGATGAACAACCTCGCGGACGAGGTGACGATCGAGGGGAATCGCATCTACGGCAACCCGGGCAACGGGATCCTCTTCAGCGCATGGGGGTCCGCGCTGCGGGCGACCGATCTGGCGGTGCGAGGCAACGACATCGCCGATTCCGCGGGGAGCGCGATCCGAATCAACGGCAACGCAACGATTCAAGGGCTGGAAATCGTGAACAACCGCTTATTGGGGAACGCGAACAGCGTATTGTTCGGCGGGACGTTGTCCGGCGAAGCGTACGCCGGCAACCTGGTGTCGCAGCCGACGGTTCCGGCCAAGGAAGGCTTCGAGGTCACGACGGAAGCGCCGTCCTTCGTAGACGTATATGACGCGATGGAGAACGCGCCGGAAGAGACGGCTTGGGCGACGCCGCCGAGCGTCGTCGTGCCCGAGACGATCTTCGACGTGAAGGCGTTCGGGGCGAAGGGCGACGGCACCGGCAACGATCTGCAAGCGTTCTACGACGCTCTGGAGGCGATCCCAGCGTCCGGCGGCGTGCTCTATGTGCCGGCAGGCACGTACGACCTGGAGCCGATCGCGGAACGCTCGGCGTTCCCGTTCACGGCGATTCGGCATCACCTGCTTATTTCCGGTCGCGCCGATATCGAGCTCCGGGGCGACGGGGAAGGCTCCGTCTTGCGTTTCCGGTCCGAGGATCATCAGGGAATCCGGATCGTGAATTCGGACAATGTGAAAGTAACCGGACTCCGTCTGGAGCTGGCCGATCCGCCGACTCAACGTCACAATCGGGCGCTGCTCGACGTCTCAGCCAGCGCCGGGGTCGAGATCGACCGCGTTCGCTTGGTCGACTCGGGCGGTCCGGGGCTGCTCGTGGACGCGTCGACGGGCGTCGCCGTACGGGACAGCCGCGTAGACAATGCCGGCACGGCCGGCATCGAAATCGTCGGCAGCCGGCAGGTGTTCGTGGAAGGGACGACGATCGCCGGCTCCCGGGACAGCGGAATCCACGTCAATAAGCTGGGCACGATCGCGCGCGAGCCGCAATACATCCGCTTGCAGGGCAATCGCATCGAAGGCTCCCGCGATCATGCGGGCATCTCGATCGCGAGCGGCAATCATATCGACATCGCGAACAACCATATCTCGGATACGCATATGGCGGGGGTCTTGCTCTACTACACCAGCGAAGCGTTTTATCACGAGAAGGTTCGGGTCGTCGACAATACGTTGACGAATACGAACAGCGGTCCGCTCACGTATCATTACGGAGCGATCACGGCACTGCAGAGCGCCAAGGGCGATCTGGAGGTATCCGGCAATACGATTCAGGGGACGCCGTTCTCGGGCTTCGCGGTGGACCGCAGCACGTTGACGAAGCTGCAGCTGGGAAGAAACCTATACGAGGATGTAGGCGGAGAAGCGGTGCTCTTGTGCCCGCCGAACGCGCAAAATCAAGCTTGTTCGATCGCTTCGTTCGTCGATCTCGATCGGCTCGCGAACGTGAACGCGACGACGCCGAAGCTCGTCGAGCCGAACGATTGGGAGCGGTGGGCGATCGAGGTGGAGATCGAAAACATTAGCGGAAGCGCCATCGAAGGCGAGGTCGTCGTGACGGAGCCGTTCGTCTCGGCCCCGGCGGCTTTCGCGGCGGCCGCCGGCGAAACCGTGCGGGCGATCGTCGAGGTGCCGAAGGAAGCCTTGTCGGCGACGCACGCCGTACCGCTGCGCATGGAGGCGCGGCTCGCCGACGGCTCGGCGGTTCCCGCCGAGGCGGTCGCGAACTTCTTGGCCGCGGCGAAGACGGCGGCGCCGCCGGTCCTCGACGGCAGCCTCGAGGAGTGGAACGACGCGATGACGTTCCGCCTCGAGCAGGAGAGTCAGTATAAGAAGGTAAGCGGCGGCTCGACGCCGTGGGGCGGCGTCGACGACCTGAGCGCGACCGGCGCCGTCATGTGGGACGACGATCATCTCTATCTCGCCGCGACCGTACGCGACGACGTCCATCGCCAAGGGCAGACGGACGGCGCGGCTTGGATGGGCGACGGCATTCAATTCATGATCGACCCGGCGCGGCGGGACGGCCCCGGCAGCGCGGGCTACAGCGAATTGTTGTTCGCGCTCGCCGATACGGGCGAGATCGTGAAGTGGCGTTGGGCGTCGGTATCCGGACGTCCGGTCGGTGCGCTGGCGAACAGCGAGGCGGCGATCGTGCGGGCGGGCGATACGACGACGTACGAGCTTCGCATCCCGTGGTCGGAGCTGCTCCCGGCGGGCGAAGCGGCGCCGGATTCGTTGATCGGCTTCTCGTTCCTGGTCAACGACGACGACGGCCCCGGACGACATGGCTGGCTGGAATACATGAGCGGGATCGGCAGCGGGAAGAATCCCGCGTTGTTCGGGGATCTGACGCTCGCGGCAGAGCCGCCGGCGAGCCTCGAGCGCCTGCGCACGAAGTTAGATGCTTATGCAGACGCGGGCGAGCTCGATCGACCGCTGCTGGCGGCGCTCCGGAATCGGACGGATTCGGCGGAGGGGCATGTCGAGAAGGGACGCTACGATCAAGCCGTCAAGCATCTGGAAGATTTCATGAAGCACTTGGATCGACCGTCCCAGGGCGTCTCGCTCTCCCCGCGAGCAAAGGCGGACTTGAGGCGAACGGCGGAGACGCTGGTCGCGCGATGGCGGAGTCCGGGCAAGTAAAGAAGCGACGCCCCGCGCCGGCAACGGCGGGGGGCGTCGCCTTTTCCCCCGGCAAATTCGGAGCATATTCAAGATGTGCGAGTTGCTCAAGAACTGTTAGCTCGGTACGGTGGCGCCGTTGCGGCACGGAGCCGCAATCGTTGTTACCGCCTCAAAACTTGATAGTTGTCGGGACGCCCGCGCTCCGTTAGATTGGGTCTGTGAACGATGGATACCCGGAGTAAGGGAGATGAGGACTTTGTTTTACGATACATCGGCGCTGGCCGAGATCCATGGCAAGCTCGAATCGCTTCCGGCGGTTCGGGAAGGGTGGGAGCGCTTCGCCGCGCGTATGCGGACTATCGACGAGGAAGCGATCGCGACGTACGAACGCACATTGGAGACGCTGCGCGAACGAGCGCGGGAGCTCGGCGGGAACAAGCGCTTTACGCTAGGAAATTTCGTGAGAGAGCTCTCGAGAGAGGCGCATCGCCTTGCTTTTTATTTTCGAATGACGTCGGAGCCTCGAGCGGCGGACGGCGCGCGGCGCTTGCTTCTCTCGATCTGCGGGGAGGACGCTTGGCTCTACCAAGTCGGCGGTGGTCGGAATTCGGATTTATGGACGGCGGATATCGGCGTGAACGCTTCGCTTGCCTTCGACGCGATCCGTTCCGTCCTGTCCGGGGAAGAGCGGGAGTCGATCTCCGGGTGTTTGCGGGAGAAAGCGTTCTTGCCGCTCTACGACGACTGGCTGCATCCGATCAAGCGCATTCACGCGCTGGATACGATGGGACATAACTGGTGGAGCGTGTGCGCGGCGGGAGCTGGCGTCGTCCTGCTGGCGCTCGAAGAGGACAGGCCCGAGAACGACGCCTACTTGCACGCCGTCGTCGAAGGGCTGAAGGAATGGTTCGCCTACCCGGGTAACGTGCTTCAAAACAAGAAGGGCAATTTCGGCGCCGGCGGCGATTACATCGAGACGATGAGCTATCTCGATTATGCGCTCAGCAACGTCGTCGTCTTCGAGTCGTTCTACCGTCGGCGGACCGGGGACGACGGACTGCTGCGGAGTCAGCCGGCGCTCGAGGGCGTGCCCGACGCGTATATCGCAACCGTGTATCGTGCGGAAGACGGAATGAAGACGCTGGGCTTCGGGGACGTCGGCGATCGAGAAGGATGTACGTTCGTCTGGCTGCGACTGGGCGAGCTGCTGCGGCGCGGCGAGATGATCGCGTTCTTCCATGCCTTCAAGACCGCCCCGGAAGGTCCGCTCGAGCTGCTGTATTACCCGTCGGCCTTGCCGCCGCAGCCGTTCCCCGCAGGGGACCGGACGGCGGTGCTGGAGCACTCCGGGTATGCGGTGCTTCGGTCGGAACGGGAGGGCCGCGAGACGGTGTTCGCGATCAAGACGGGGGAGAGCTGGAATCATAACCATCTCGACGTCGGCACGTTCCAGCTGATCAGCGGCGGGAAAGAGTTTATCGTCGACTCCGGGTACTGCGTCTACTCAAAGCCGTTATACAACGGCTACTACCGGCAGTCCCGGGCGCATAACGTCGTCCTGCTGGACGGCGAAGGGCAGCCGCCGGAGATGATCGAATTCGGAACGAAGTTCGAAGGAAGCATTCCCGTCGCGCTGGAGGCGCCGGGGTATCGGTACGTGTTGGCGGATTGCACCGGTCCTTATATGCATCTATACCATCGATTCTATCGACACGTGATTTACGCCGACCGATTCTTCGTCATGGTGGACGATCTGCACGCGAATCGGGACGGGGCGTTCGAGTGGCTGCTGCATTACGACGGAACGACGTCGCGCGACGGCGATACGTTCCGCATCTCGAACGGCGGGGAGACGCTCGAGCTCCGGCAGCTGTATCCCGAACGAAAAACCTATGCGACGGAACAGGGATACCTCGGCTCCTTCCATCGGAGCAGCGGCAAAGAGGACGAATTCCCCGAAGCGGAGTATTTGTCCGTTCGCGCGAGCGCCGCGGATCGGCGAATCAAGTTTATCAATCTATTCGTGCTTCCGGGGGAGGACGGCGCGCGCTTCGACGTCGAGAAGTTCGGCGACGAGCGGGTGCACGCCTTCCGCGTCCGCGAGCCGGAGGGGGGCGCGACTTCCTTCTATTGCAATACGCTGGCGGACGGTCGCGTCATGCACGAGAATTCGCACATCGCCTTCGAACGAATCGAGACGGACGCGTTCCTCGCAACGATCGCCGTCGACGAGGCGGGCCGCTTGCAACGCGTCAGTCTGCATAACGGAAGCTATGCGAAGGTGGACGGGGTATGTCTATTCAGCTCGCTGCTGAAGTGCGACGCGACGCTGGACTATCGGGACGGGCTCGAGGTGCGGACGTTCGCGACCGCGGCCGCATGGTGTTACGTCCGATACGACGGCGAAGCGACGGCGGACGACGTGCGGTACGACCCGAACGTCGGAATGTATAAGAAGCGGGTCGAGGCGGGCGGCCATCGGTTCCGGCTGTAAAGGAATTTGCGAATAGCGGAGAGGGAGGCGCGCGGCGCAATGGATGAGTTGGTCATGAATGCGCTTCGGGATGCCGTCGCGAAGACGAAACGGAATGCGCTCCGGCACGGCGAACGGTTTCCGTATATTACGGAGGAAAAGCGGTACGACTGGCGCGACGCCAACAACGAATGGATCGAGGGCTTCTATGCCGGCTTGGCGTGGCTCGGCCACGAGTTCGAAGGGGACGCGGCGCTCGGCGACGCGGCTCGGCGCTTGACCGCGCGGCTCGTCGTCCGCATGGAAGCGCGTCAGGCGATGGGGCACCACGATATCGGGTTCCTGTATTCGCTGTCGACGAAGGCGGAATGGATTGTCGACGGCGCGGAAGCGGCGCGCGACCGTACCGTACAGGCCGCGGACGTGCTGATGGAGCGTTGGCGTCCGGCAGGGCGGTATTTGCAGGCTTGGGGCGAGGAGGGGCATGCGGAGCACGGCGGCCGCATCATTATCGATTGCCTGATGAATTTGCCGTTGCTCTTCTGGGCCTCGGAGACGACGGGGAAGCCGGCGTATCGGGAGGCGGCCGAAGTGCAGGCGGCTCGCTCGCTGAAGTATCTGATGCGCGGCGACGGCTCCTCGTATCACACATTCCGCTTCGAGCCGGCTACGGGCGAACCGGTCCGCGGCGAGACGCATCAGGGCTATCGCGACGGATCGACGTGGGCGCGCGGGCAAGCCTGGGCGGTCTACGGCTTCGCGCTCGTCTATCGCTACACGGGCGAGCGGCGGTACTTGGATGCGGCTCTGCGGGCGGCGGCGTATTTCCTCTCGCGGCTGCCGGAGGACGGGGTCGCGCATTGGGACTTCGACGCCCCGAAGGACGGACTGGACAACCGCGACAGCTCCGCCTCGGCGATTGCGCTCTGCGGGATTCTCGAAATCGGGCTTCTGCTCGAGGAAGGCGCTCCGGAGCGGGACGCGCTTCTCCAATCGAGCGGGCGAATGCTGCGCTCGCTGATCGAATCGTATTCGACGGTGGACGACCCCGATGCCGAGGGGCTACTGCGGCACGGCGCCTATAACGTCTTGGCCGGCAAAGGTCCCGACGATTACATGATCTGGGGCGACTATTATTATGTCGAGGCATTGCTGCGCGTCGCGAAGGGTGTCAACGGATACTGGTACGAGCGGTAAGCGGAAAGCGCAGAACGACGAACCGCGAACGACCCATGGTTGCTGCTTGAGGCTGTCCCGAAGTAGTTACATCTACTTCGGGACGGCCTCTATCTTTTACGGCATGCGCACGCGCAACAACGACGACTTCCGGTACTCTATAGATTTGGAGGAAAGGTGGAAGATTGATGAAATGGGTTAAGTTTCCGGTAAGCCGGGTCCGACGTCTTTATCACCCGGAACGAAACCGGCAGATTAATTGCCCCAAATAAGTTTGTTAGTCGACTAGGTAAATCTCAATGGATGCTTTCCCCTTTATATTGGATCCATTTCGAATTTCTATGTCGAAGGTATCTAGGATGGAGTTAATTACGAACAACATTAAATTGACCGAACTGATCATAAGGGATCCGCTTGCGGCAGGCACAAAGGTTCCATTTACGATTGCTTAGAACTATTATGAATATGAAACCATTGATTCAACCTGAACGCTTCGACATTTGCCCAGTATTACTTGTCCATCCTGAAGTAGATCCAATGACGCCTTTTGCATTAAGTGAACCTTTTTATAACAGATTAAAAAGAAAGAAAGACTGCGTAATCCTAGAAGGTGCTGGCCATTTTCCGATAGAACAACCGGGTTTGGACCAGATGAAAACCGCTGTTCTTTCTTTTATAAGCGAGATTGAAAATGAAACTACCAAATTATAATGGAAGAGCTAAATACTTGTACGATTGGTGGGATTGTTACGGTAACGGAGACGATAGTTCCACAAGACACAACGGCAGCTGGCACACTAACGGCTACCGTTGTTCATTGAAGTAACTGGGCAGTTTAACGGAACAAAACCTTCTAGATGCGCGACAAGAACTTGTCCCTATTGTAGACATAGCGCAATAGAGGACAGCTGCGATCACACACAGTCTGTCCCGTTTCAAGTTCAAGTATATTCATGGTTACCGCACTTATAGATAGGGCAGCAAGTTGTTCATGATGACGGCATATCCGTTCGCGTACATGTGAATTCCGTCGCTGCTGAAATCCGCGTTCAAATTTCCTTCCTCGTCCGTCAGTCCTTCGTTTACGTCAATGAAGGTATAGTTTTGCTTAGCCGCAAGCCGCTCGATCGCCCGGTTCGCTTCACGGATCGCCTCGTTAGTTCTGCGCTGGAACACCTCTTCCATGGAAGCTTTGGGCACGAAGGGAAACTCCGCCTTGGCGTTCACGGGGTAATACGCCATGACGTACACACGGCAGCCCGGTAGCCGCCGGGCAACTTGGGTCAGAATCTCATCGTAATTCGCCAGCAGATGCTCCAGTCGATAGTCGGGTGCGCTGATATCGTTGGTTCCGATGTTGATGAAAAGCTTGGAGGGCTCCAGCTCGAAGATACATGCCTCCATAGACGCGAGTAAATCTGCCGTCACATATCCGGCAATGCCGCGATTATAGATGCAATATCGGGTCTCCAGCTTCATCTGCATCTCGTTGATTGGGAAAAACTCCATCAGTGATGAACCGGCAAGCACCGTTTGACCCTTCAAAGCGAGCTGGTTGAGGATGTTGAATTTCCGTACCTTTTCCTTCTTCTCATCATGCACTTCCGGCAGAGCCGGATCCCCCTCTATATTCGTCATCCGTCATGCCCCCTTCTCGTAGCTTTCTTCCATTTTACCTGTTTCGTTCAATAAACAACATGATGTGGCTGCCGGCGCACTGATCGGCAGCCTCGCTACGTTAACTGGGCAGAATAGTTTAATGGTAAAGTATTGAAAGAGAAATCTGTATTTACGTTGTAGAACACGATATTCCAACAACCTAGCAGATTGGAGTAAATATGGTGAAGATATATGGCGATTAACGAGTAACCATAAAAAAGTTCAGTCAATCATTTAAGAACAACGATCCGAGATTTTCCCAAAGTATTTCAATAAAAATTTTAAAGGACACCCTATAACAGATAATTACCTTACAACTGGAACCCATCATTATTATGATAGCGGTATGGTTGAAGTAACTGGGCAGTATAGTTACAAATAAAGGGAATAAATCCTTCCGCGGCAAGAGGGATCGTTTGTACCGAACGAAGGGAAGTTACGGAGGACGGAACCTTACTGTTGGAAGGAGAAGGGGGGGGGGGCTATTCAACATTGAAAATAATTACACGGACCTACTTCTATTTCGACAAAAAAATTGATAGTGTGATGGTAAACGATAACAACCTAATACTCACATCGTACGACAATGGCAAACTTACTGAAAAGTGAGGACGCAAAGCTAATAGGGGCTAAGGTGGATACCTTCATCCATGACGCTCGCCAGCTGCCGAATACGACGGGAACCCACCGTCTATTCATTGATTTCGAACGGTTTTTTTGCGTTTTCAAAAAGGTGTATTCGGTTCGTGACAGCCGACTTTAACGAAGGAGGTGAGGAGCTAGCTTCATCGCGATCGCCGATATGACCTAATGACCGCCGCTTCCGCAATGAATGTATTAGAAGCGATGGCCAACCGTTTCGATCGAAAGGTAGTGCATGCCCCTGATCCGAACGGGTTGCCGGGGGGATATCCGGTCCTGATCGCAGAGAGCAGCGTTAACGTTATTCTGCCGGACAATCTAACCCTTCAAGAAGCCATACACATGAATGAAGAGGGGCAGAGGTTAGAGGAGTACAGCGTTCATGCCAATGCGGGTATTATCGACAAGCCAAATTTATTAGCGAAATTAGCTTTGCAGATTGGAATAAAATCAGTAACATTAATCTTACTGGCATGTTCCTACGGCAAAGTATGCGATTCAGCAAATGGTAAAGCAAAGCGGCGGCCCGATCGAAAGATAACATACGTATTAATGTCGTTTGGACAGGCAATATGCAAACTCCGTTGCTGGAGAGACAGCTCAGCGAGGATCCGAATACTGAAGCCGCTCTGCAAGCGATGGGGCAAATTTCTTCTCCTGAAGAAGTAGCGAATTTGGCGGCGTTTCTCGCAAGCGACGAAGCTTCGGCAATGAAAGGTTCTGCAGTGATTTATCGATCAGGGCGAAACGCTCGGCTATGGCAAAGGGTTAAGGGGGATCTAATCAGATCTAAACCCCCATAGTCGAGAATCGAATGGGGGAGCATCATGGCAAAGTTGGCAATTATCGGCGGTGGAATTATTGGCCTTGCTTGCGCATATTATTGGCGCAAACAAAATCAAGAAGTAGTCCTTATCGATAAAGGCAATCCGGGCGAAGGTCCTTCCAGATGCAATATGGGGTGGGTTTCCCCGACATTATCGGGACCGTTGCCCGGGCCTGGAATGATAGGAACGTCCATGAAGTGGCTGTTCAAGAAAGACAGCCCCTTATACGTTAAACCGAGTGCAGTCCCTTTCTTGGCGCCCTGGTTAATTCAGTTTATGCGTTACTGTAACGAACAAAAGTATCAATTGGCTTGCGATGCCGGTTTCCATATAAGCAAGGATACGTTTCAGTTGTTTGACGAGCTTGTGGACGACGGCGTCGAATTCGAAATGCACCGGAAAGGACTCCTCGTCCTGGGCTCGAACGAATCGGATTTGCAGCATAAGTACGAGGACTTGAAACAAGTCGAACGTATCGGCTTGCCGCGTCCGGAGCTGGTTACCGGGGCCGAATTGTTAAAGATGGAGCCTCATATGAAGGCGAACTTGGCCGGAGCGTTATTCCTGCCTAAAGAGCGGCATGTTCGTCCCGAGAGTATGGTGAACGGACTGATCGATTGGCTGCAGGTCAATGGAGTCGAAATGAAAACCAACGACGCGGTAACGGATATCGTCCATAACCATGCTCGAGTGGAGAGGGTAAGATGCAATACCGGTTGGGTAGAAGCCGATATGTTTTTATTAGCGGCGGGCGCGTGGTCTTCCCAACTTATGAAAAAGTTAAATTATTCTCTTCCGATCACTGCGGGGAAAGGGTACAGCATCACGTATCAGTCGCCTAATATGGAATTCAATCATCCGATTTACTTTGCAAAGGACAAAACGGCTTTGACTCCATTCGACGGCGCTCTGCGTATAGGCGGTACGATGGAATTATCCGGCATTAACGATGAGTTGATGTCGGACCGCGTGAACGGCATCAAAAGCTCAGTCGCAAAATTTCTGTCTAAAGAGATTCATGGATCGGGGGAAGTGATCTTGTCCGGGATGAGACCGATGACGCCGGACAGCTTGCCTGTTCTAGGGGGACTTCCGAACTTCAAAAATGTATTCGTAGCCGCAGGACATGGCGGGAACGGGTTATTGATGTCGCTTTCGACGGGTCGTATTCTATCGGATTTAATTAGCGGCAGGGATCCGGGTCTCGATGTTACGCCATTCTCTCCGCAGCGGTTTAAATAATATCGGACAGGGATAAGGTGCCGCTTAACTGTATGCTAATAAATAGACTATATTCGTATACTTCGAAAATTTCTTTATCTATACGCGTTCTTGTCATGAGTTTATGCTAATGTTATGATTTTTCTAGATTCTATATCCCTTTACGCAAATTTAAGCCCTAGCGGCAGTATAACCACGGTCTGTTCGACCGGAGTATGCTGCTGTTATTTTTGTGTTCAGGCAAAATCTTAGACGGAGGGGTTACTCTAGGAGGTAGTTCATTCAACGGGTCTGTAGCAAAGTACCCAATGTAAAAATATAGTCGAGGATACACTAGCATGGTAATCCTAAAAGTACAGATTAACGTATCATAGGAGGGCTCTCGTTGAGAGTTATCCCCTTGGCGGAAATTGGGGAAGAGTACGATTCGATTCTGACTTTGGACTCGAGATGACTATCGTTCCTGAACCAGCAGGGATGATATTGTTTATTATCAGAACTACGAACCGCCAGTTATTGGTACGACTCACTTTCTAATTAGTTTACATAATATATATTCTGTTTGGCAGTTTGGCCAGTTATCGTATCGTTGACATAATTATCGTACCGGCACTGGGAATTATGGGACGCGACCCTGGGAGTTATCGGTCGGTACGATAATTATTATTTCCAACATATTATTTAGTCAAAACCTTGGGGTCGCCGTTGATCTACGGCAATAGGGACCCCCCTTGAGATAAGCCCGAAGAGTCCCATGTACACACCAAACGGTTACTGGCCGGCCCCGTATGGGCACCGTTTACTCTGCTCATCGTCGATTTACTACGCAGTGAGGGAGGGACCGACTCGCCGCGGAAATGCATTATCGGGGTACGCGATACCTACCATGTCATCCAGCGTCTTTCTTATTTTAGCCCACGAATATTTGCAATCTTGAAAGCCCCATGCTGATTCTTCAGTCGGGTGCATCGGATTCGAAGTAATCTAGTTCCTCTGGCGTTGTTAAGACGGTAAACCGAAGGGTATATTCCTTCGTTTCACCCGGAGCGATCTCCTCAAGCCAGCCGAGCTCCCGGTCCTTCGACCGGCCTTCAACGCCACCGTTCATCGGCTCGAACGCCGTTACGTATTCGCCATGCCCGAAGTGCAGCCAATTACCGAGCCTTGGCAGCGCCGCTTTCGGATATTCCAGTTTTACGCCGAGACCCAGCTTGCGGTTCACGATCCCGACCTGTGCCAGCCCGTCCTCATTTTCCTTCACATCGATATATAGGAAATCCTGGGACGCGCCATCATGAATCTCCAACGGTGCCGGAATGCGACGCATGTCCTCCGCGTGGTGATTCCGTACATTGTCGGACAATCCGGATACGGTGGTTGCGCGATAGATGAGCTTCGCCCCTTCGTCCACGAGTGGATAACCGAAGGTGAAGTGATACAGCATCGCGTGAGGTGTAACCACGTTATGATGATTCGTAAATATGTCCTTCAGCTCGATCGTCGGCGAACCGAGCGAAGTCCGAATTAAGCGCCTCAGGCTTACATTCGGGCCGAACAAGGCGGTTTCACGCACTTCGCCTTCAATTTCCAACTCATACCGCCCAGCCTTCCATTCGCCCCCACAAACGCGGTTGACGGTCGCCCGAAGGTTGGAAAAGCGTCCATGCAGGCTTAACTCCTCGCCGGCGTCGACGTTCGGCCGGCCGGTGTACGTGACGCCGCAAGTGACCAGCAGCCCGCCATAGAAGGACCTCAAAAACTCCGATCCCCGGCTATAACTTTCGGATGGAGCAGTGATCCCGCCGAAGGAGCGGAAATGCAATGGTATTCCTTTGAAAAAGGTATCCGCAATGTCGAGCCCGCGATTTTTAAGCACAGAAAAGGTAAGCCCCGAGCCGTTATAGAACTCAGCAACCTTCACCCCTTCACTCGGACCGTTTTCCAACGTGTATTCTTTGATACCGCAGAGCTGTCTCATATCAATGATTTTATCGCGCAAACCGTGCTCATTGAAAAGATTAGATGACATGCCTTCACCATCCCGAACGTTTGCCTCGATTCTAGCGAAATCGCACGTCGGCAACAACCCCCCTCTTTTGGCAACCAAATTGCGTATAGTGTCTACATAAATCCTATTCGAAAACGCTACAATGGAAATCTATTCTGTTTATTGGAGGGAACGTGGTGCAATATACCTCATTTCGCTCGGCGTATACTGGATGAAGGTGGATTGACCGGATTTACTAACGCCGGAGGAACATTCGAGGACGACGATTACCGCAAGTCGTCTTCGAAGCCGTGCCCGCGAGATGCTCATCGAAGTGTAGATCGGCTGCGAAGGTTCATCCCGGAGTATACGGATAGCCTAGTAGAGCTTGCGATCAAGTACCATCCTGGCATCACAACGGCGCTCGTCTCGATGCATGGTCCTTCTTACGCGGACCAAAATATTTCCGCGTTGGACAAAGCGCCGCTGCAGCCCGACATTTTCTACGAGATCTTTAAATACCATCGATTGATCCGCACTTTTTACGACAGAAATTTTTTCTCGTACCTCCGGACCCGCTACCAGGGCAAGGAGTTATCCTGCTCTTTGTGGGTAGACACAGTAAACAACGATGCACAAAACCGGCTCAAGCTGTAGCCGGTTTTCTTTTTGAACATTTTCCCGAATGTATGCACATCTGCGTATCCTACGCGCTCCGCGATCTCGCCGACCGTCAAACCGCCCTGCAGGGCAAGCTCCTTCGCCTTCTCCACCCGGACATGGATTAAATACTGGATTGGCGTCATCCCGAACGTACGCTTGAACTGTTCGATCATGTAATTGCGGCTGAGGCCCGAAAGCTTCTCTAGGTCGCCGATCTGGACGTTGCTCCGGTACTGCTCCACGAAAAAAGTAAACGTCCTGCAACGGCTCGATCGCCTCATTGGGATTCATAAAAACAACGGTTTTTCACCCAAAACGTATCCTCCTTGATTGAAGTCCTCCAAGCATAAGCAGAAACCCCGACTTTGGCAACCAGAATGATGATTCGTGCTAAATACTTTCCGAGGGAAACGCTTTTATAATAACTCTAACAAGGACGTAATAATCTAAGATGATGAGGGGAGGAGCTAATAAAAATGGGGGCGCAGTCTGGAAAACGGGACTACAGTTTGACGGGTCTGGAAGGGAAGAGAGCCGAAGAAAGAGGACTTGTCTCGGCGCAATGGTATACGACGTCAATTCCGAGACAACGGATGAAGGAATTGATGAAGCGCAAGGACGGCCCAGCTATTCGGGACACGCTCATTTGGTTTGGGTTGTTGATCGGATTCGGCGCACTTGCCGTGTGGTCATGGGGAACCTGGTGGTCGGTGCCGATATTTGCGATATACGGCATATTATATGCGACACCGGGAGACTCCCGTTGGCACGAATGCGGCCATGGGACGGCTTTTAAGACAGCGTGGATGAACGAAGCCGTCTATCAGATCGCATCGTTCATGGTATTTCGCTCGGCGACACCTTGGCGCTGGAGCCACTCCAGACATCACAGCGACACATATATCGTAGGCCGCGATCCAGAAATATTAACTGAGCGGCCGCCGATTTGGAAAATCATTGCGATGCAATTGTTCCATCTTTACGGCGGACCGGTAGAGCTTAAGCGATTTCTTCTTCATTCCTTCGGGCGCATAGAACAGCATGAGTCGCAGTATATTCCGGTGTCCGAGTATCGAAAGACATTTTGGGAAGCGCGGGTGTACATGCTAATTCTCGTGGGAACCGTTGCGGCTTCCTTTTACGTCGGTAGCCTGCTTCCGATGATGCTCGTCGTCCTGCCTACGTTTTACGGCAATGCATTGGTGTTATTGTTTGGCATGACGCAGCACCTCGGCTTGTTCGATGACGTGCTCGATCACCGCCTGAATTCGCGCACGATGTACTTGAATCCTGTATTACGGTTTCTGTATTGGAACATGAATTATCACATTGAACACCATATGTTCCCTATGGTTCCATACCATGCTCTGCCGGCGTTGCACCAAGAGATGAAAGGCGATACGCCGGTGCCCTCGCCTGGGCTGTTCGCAGCGTTGAGAGAAGTCATCGACGCGCTCCTCAAGCAGCGGAATGATCCGTCGTATACGATCGTTCGGCCGCTTCCTGACACGGCGCGTCCTTATATGGCCGGACTCCCCGAAAACCCTTACGTTCGAAGCAAAATAAATAAATATATGAAGGCCGGATAAATCTTTGAAGGAGGGGACGGGAGTGACCGAAAAGAACACTTGGGTGCTGGCCTGTGGCGCAGACGAGATCGACGCGGAAGACGTCGTGCGGTTCGATTACGGCGATCGAACGTTCTCGGTGTACCGCACTGTGGATAACGAATACTACGCAACGGACGGATATTGCACTCATGAAAGAGTTCACCTTGCTGACGGGCTTGTAATGGGACACCTCATCGAATGCCCGAAGCATAACGGTCGATTCGACTATACAACGGGACGGGCAAAGCGAAAGCCTGTTTGCGTAGATTTACAGACATACCAAGTGAAAGTGGAGGGCGGCAATGTCTATATCGCCTTATGAAAGAGGAGGAAGGCGTGGGACGCGTATGCTGGGCTACAAGCAAGCACGGTGATCCTTCTCCTCCGAAGTGGGATTATTAGGTCATGGTTGTGTGGAAAAAATATACGCGTTTCATTCGACGGAGAACTACCTATAGAAGAAGCGATAAAGAATCTTGTAAGTGACGGTAACGCATCACAGGCTTCTAAACTAAGTTACTAAGGGAGGATTCCTATGGGCTTCAAACTGGGTGTCGTCGGCGCTGGGCAATTTTCGAGATGCTTTATTCCGCTCTTCCAAGCGCATCCGTATATCGACGAGGTCGCATTGGCGGAAATGAAATCGGATCGCCGCGAGAAATATGCTAAGGTGTTCAATATAGAACGTGTATATGATTCATTCGATGCATTGCTTGAGAGCGATGTCGATGCGGTGGCCCTGTTTACGCAGCGCCATCTGCACGGCCCACAGACAATCAAGGCGCTGCAAGCGGGAAAACACGTATATTCAGCCGTGCCTGCTGCGCAGTCTCTTGAAGAAATCGAAGGTATTTTGGAAGAAGTCAATCGAAGCGGCCTCATCTATATGACAGGTGAAACCAGCTATTATTATCCCAGCACAGTGCTCTGCCGAGACAGGTTTAAGTCGGGGGTATTCGGGGATTTCGTTTATGGGGAAGCGCAGTATATTCACGATATGCTCCACGGTTTCTACGACGCGTTCAAATATTCCGGCGGCGCGGAATGGAAGAAGGTTGCGGGAATTCCTCCGATGTTATATCCGACCCACTCGGTAAGCATGATTCTTTCCGTTACCGGAGCGAAAGCAACGAAGGTGTCCGCCTTCGGCTTTGTAGATAAGCATGAAGACGGTATTTTTCGCGAAGGCGCAAATCTCTGGAATAATAAATTCAGCAACGAAAGCGCGTTGATGCGTACCTCCGACGGCGGCATGATGCGTATTAATGAGTTCCGCCGAGCAGGCTGGGGCGGTCCTAACAGCGTGTACATGAGCATGTTTGGTACAAGCGGCAGCTTCGAGGAGCACGCCGGGGGTTCGGCATGGTCCAGCTTGCAATGGGGAGCTGTCGAGGATATAACGAATGAACTTCACTGTAAGGACAGATACGTCCGTCTAGACGAAGGCGACATTCACGAGACGCTAAAGCATGATTTTAATGCGTCATTGGCAAAGGTTCACCATAGCTTCCGCCTACCGCAGTCATTCAAGGGTTTGCCGAACGGACACTTCGGATCCCATCAATTCCTGGCCGATGACTTTTGTAAGGCGGTTCAGACCGGTAAGCTTCCGCCGAATCACGCGTGGCGAGCGGCGGACTATCTCGTTCCCGGGCTGATCGCTCATGAATCGTCAAAGCGCGACGGCGAGCTGTTAGAGATTCCGGATTTCGGCGAACCGCCGGCACATTGGGAGCTTCTTGATCCAGACAGCTTCGTAGCTTATAAGTAACGCTGCGACAAACCCGCTTGCCGCGAACGGCGGCGGGTTTGTCGATTGTTGCGTCTTTATTTAATGCGGCGCACCTTCGAATTCGACTCCGCAAGGGTCGCCACCCTTATTCGTTGCGACGGTAATAATTTCCCCATGCCGGTTATGGAGATCATCATGAATGTGATGGCCAAGCTTGAGTGTTGAGGCACCCACATAATGGCAGATGAAGGAGCGGCGGAAACGGTCCGCCGATCGGTTCGGATAGGAACCGTGAATAGTGCTGCCGTTGAAGAACAGAACATCGCCGGCCTTCATGTCCGCCGGTACGATCCGGCTGCCCTCCGGCAAATCGACTTCATCGCGGAAGTAAGATTCGGTGCGATCCGCCTCATGAGGACATTGAATATCAAGATGCTGGGTTTTCGGGACGACGACCAGACCGCCGTTCCCTTGATCCGTGTCGTCGATCGCCGTCCAAGCAGCAATGCATGTACCCGGCTCCACCCGCAAGTAGTAATTATCCTGATGCAGCGCCTGGCCTCTGGAGCCCGGGGGTTTATAGTAAAACATGCTCTGTGCGGCAAGCGCTTCTTCGCCGAACATTTCGGCCAGCACATCCATCACACGGGAATCAATCATATACTTTCTTGCTACATCGATGATTCGATGCGGATACAAGATTCGCGGATATATAAGCAAGGGCTCCCCATTAGCTTCCTCTTCGGAGACCGGCTCGAAGTAGCCCGGTAGTGTTCCATTCTTTGCTATTTCCATGAACGTCTCCCGAATTTCTCGCACCTCCTCACTGGTAAACAAGCCTCGAATCACGATGTAGCCTTCTTCCGTAAACTGACTCTTCAATTCCGGCGTCAGGAGAAATTTTGTTGATTCGGATGGCATTCGCAAGACATCCTTTCCATATATGGTATGATATAGATTATATAAGGAGCGGTTTGCGAGTTGAATGGATGCGTTTGTTAAAAGGATGCACAATGTTGCTGTCAGCTGGGAGGAGGCGTTGCTGCTGAACGAGCACTTGTTTCGGTTCGATATGGAGACGGAATCACCCACGGTCGGCGTGCTGCTGGCGGATCATTTTACCCAGTCCTACGGTTTTCAAGGACATCGCACCCGTGGCACGAAGGATTGGCTGATCATATATACGGTTTCGGGCAGTGGCTCCTTTCGCGTAGAGCGAGAAGTGCACACATGCGTCCGCGGTGATGTTGTGATTCTGTCGCCCGGTATCCCGCATCATTATGCGGCGAATGAAGGCGAAGAGTGGGAAATTTTGTGGGCGCATTTCATGCCGTTGCCGGAATGGAGCCCTTGGCTGGATTTGCCAAGGACGGAGGAACGCCTAATTTGTATAAGTACACGGAAAGAAGATGTACGCATTCGAATTGAACGTGCGTTCCAGCGGATGATTCGTGACGCGGCCATGCCCGAACTGGCTTTCCAGGAGTTGGCCAAACTAGCGCTAGCGGAAGTGCTCGTGCTGTTGAATCACGGCGTTGCAGAACAGAAGAAGGGATTTGAGATGGATGGGAGGATTACACAAGTGCTTCAATATTGCTCCCAGCATTTGAACCGCAGGCATCGCCTTTCGGACTTGGCGGCGATGGCAGGATTATCGGAGTCCCGGTTCTGCCATCTCATGAAAGAGCAAACAGGTGATACAATAACGGAGAGGCTTAGGAAAATGAGGCTTGCGAAAGCCGCAAGACTGTTAGAGTTCACAACCTTACGAATTAACGAAATCGCAGATGAAGTCGGTTTCGATTCAGCTTATTATTTCTCGCGTCAATTCTCTGCGCAGTTCGGGGTCAGCCCAACGGCATATAGACGGCGCTTTCGGCAGTTCTTGTAGAAGTTATTTCTATCTGGAGACGGCTTTTTCTCCTATCTCCAGACCCGCTACCAGGGCAAGGAGTTATCCTGCTCTTTGTGGGAAGACACAGTAAACAACGATGCACAAAATCGGCTCAAGCTGTAGCCGGTTTTCTTTTTGAACATTTTCCCGAATGTATGCACATCCGCGTAACCTACGCGCTCCGCGATCTCGCCGACCGTCAAACCGCCCTGCAGGGCAAGCTCCTTCGCCTTCTCCACCCTAACATGGATTAAATACTGGATCGGCGTCATCCCGAACGTACGCTTGAACTGTTCGATCATATAATCGCGGCTGAGTCCCGAAAGCTTCTCAAGGTCGCCGATCTGGACGTTGTTCCGGTACTTCTCCACGATGTAATTGCGAATCAGAACCATGCGGGCATGGTTGTTTCTTTGGCTTGGCGTGGAGGACGAGTCCGCGCGTTCACGAAGCCCTAAGCTCAGCTGGAGCAAGATGTCGACAAGCAGCGACTGCGATTGGAACTGATTGACAAGCCCCGGAAGCTTATAGCTGACGACCAGTTCGGATAGCTTCTTTTCCAGTTCCGTGCCTATAAAATTACCCATGGCATGAGCTTTAGGCAGCAACTCTTCCATAGGGAAGACCGTCTCACCGAAGTGGAACACGATGGATAAGCAAGCGTACGGCTTCCCTGGGCGAGTCGTGACGTCGTGTTCCTCCCCCGGACGATGGAACAGAAGGTCGCCTCTCTTAGTCTCGTACGTGATGTCCCCGATCCGATAATCTGCGACGCCGTTCATTACATACTGCAGTTGGTATTGGTGAAGGACACGCTTGCGAATCGCCCATCCCTCGGGAGCGTTAAACAGGTGAGCCAGTGTAATGTACGGGGGAAAGTAAACGTCCTGCAGCGGCTCGATCGCCTCATTGGGATTCATAAAAAACAACGGTTTTTCACCCATAACGTATCCTCCTTGAATGTTGTCTTCCAAGCATAAGCAGAAATCCCGATTTTGGCAACCATAATGATGATTCGTGCTAAATACTTTCCGAGGGAAACGCTTTTATAATAACTCTTACAAGAACGTAATCATCTTAGACAATGAGGGGAGGAGCTATTAATAATGGGGGCACAGACTAGTGTAATGCTTCCCAATGTCAAGATACGTTATTTTTGAAAAATAAGTTATGTCCTCCGTTCGGTGATTAGGATGCGATTGGCTTGATTGGATGCGAGAAGAACTGGACTGGACTTGCTTCTCCCAGCGACTGGCGGGGGCGCTCCTCAATGTAAAATTGGACAGAGTTCACCAGCCCTGTACGCAGCGCTCTAGGGTCTTCGAAATCGTTGATGTAGATGCATTCATACTTGATTGAGCGGAAGAATCGCTCAGCCCGACTGTTGTCGGTTGCCCGGCCTTTGCCGTCCATCGTGATCGTGACGCCTTCCTTCTCCAGATGTTCTACCCCACACACGCACATACACATACACTTACACATACACTTACACATACACTTACACTCATAGATGTACACACACAGGTAATCCTTATTCGAAACGTGATAGGCTTGGTCATTGACGTTGGTCCTATTGACACCAAGCAGTTTCGGTTTGACGTTAACGACCGTAAGTTTACGATCAACTGAAAGCGATTACATCATTAATAATCTTAATTTAATGCCTGCAGGACAAATCTTACGATTCGTTTTGAGTGCGGCGATGATGTGGAATCCTTTGCGATTACAAGCGATTTTCTCGCTGCAAGAGTCAAGTAAAGGAGGAAGAAGAATGTACAAACGTGTACTTAGTATTGTACTGACTATTGCCCTTGTCATAACATTGGCAGCATGTACAACCTCTGCCCCTGCCACTGAGGAATCCAAGGATCCTACGCAACAACCCAAGGATGCTACGCAACAAGAACCCATCAAGGTTAGAGTGGGACTTCCTGAGCTTGTAAACGCGAAGTTCGCAGAAGGCGAGGATTACACCAATAATCTTTGGACCAAATTGTTCAAGGAAAGACACAACGTTGAGGTAGTAGTGGATTGGATCACGACTGAGTACGACACAAAGCTCAACCTTGCGATTGCATCCGGTGAATTGCCAGATATGTTCACAGTTAATATAGTGCAACTAAACCAGCTTATGGAAGCCGGGATGCTTGAGGATTTAACGGATGTTTACAAGCAATATGCCTCACCATCTCTTCTAGATATGATTGAACCAAACCAGGACATCGTTGACACGGCTATGAAGGATGGGAAGCTATATGCTATTCCTAGACTGCACTATGGTGATGAAACTTCCACTTCGTTCCTATGGGCAAGGAAAGACTGGTTAGAAGCAAACGGCATCAAAGAAGTCAAAACGATTGCGGATTATGAGAAAATGATGGAGGCGTTTAAGACGAATAATGGTGCTGCATTCGGTACCATGCTCGATAAAACCCTCACTCAATTCTTCGAAATGGCGAGTGCATTCCACGCTTACCCCAAGATCTGGGTGGATGGTCCTGACGGTACAATCGTCTATGGTGCAACGTTGCCCGAAACGAAAAATGCGCTTGCCAAATGGGCTGAATGGTATAAAAACGGCTATATCAATAAGGACTTTGCCACGATGGACAGCTCTGCCATGCTGCGGGATGCATATAACGGAAAGGTCGGAACATATGCACAGCAAAACTGGGCTGGCTGGCAAGTCGGTCAAGACATGGTTAAAAATGCAGGAGACGGAACTTACTTTGTTTCTATGAACCTGCCCAGTGTAGATGGCAATAAAGTCCTTTATCCAAGAGAATTCAGCAACGCCGTATACAATGTTGTCCGTAAGGGCTATGAACACCCTGAGGTACTTGTCCAGCTCATAAACACATACATTGATGTTCTGGATGACGCCATTGGCAACGGAACCATGACCCTTGAAGAAGTACTGCCTTTTAACACCAATGACATGCACCATATCACCGGTCCGTTCAAGGTTGAGTTCGCCCATTATCAAGACATCAAGGATGTATCTTCTTCGGTCATTACAGGTAATGAGAATCTTGGATCAGGAAATGCGGTATTGTTTTACAATGAAATCTTGAAGTGGAAGAACGAGGGGGATTTGGTCGGTTTAGGGCGTTATCTTCAAATGGGTCATGAAACGGCATCTCTCGTCCTAGGAAACGCTCATGTCGACAATGGACAGATCAACAAAACCAAGGTATGGGGTGCAAGGCCGCAGGTCATGCTTGATTACGGTACCACACTCGATGACCTGCTGCTTGAGGGTTATACAAAAATAATCATGGGTCAGGAAGATATCAGCTATTACGATACCTTGATTGAAGCTTGGAGACGCGCTGGCGGTGACGAAGTAACGGCAGCCGTCAACGAGATGTACGGAAAGTAATGACATCATTAAACTGTCAGAGATCTCCTTGCGTCATATGTGCAAGGAGATCTCTGACATTGTAAAGTCCGTATTCTAGGAGGGATCAGCGATGAGATCATTACTGATTACATTACGTAAGCAATGGCCATTTCATATTTTGTTAATCCCCGCAGTTGTCGTGATATTTATATTCAATTATATCCCTCTATATGGACTTGTCATTGCATTTCAAAGATACAATCCGTCCATGGGCTTTCAGTCTCCTTGGGTCGGTCTTGACAATTTCGTACGTGTGTTCAGCCAGCCCAACTTTGTACAGACCATCTGGAACACTTTATTCATAGCTGGGTTCCAAATTATAGGCGGTATTATTGTGCCTGTCGTGTTTTCACTCCTGCTCAATGAGGTGCGTAAAGCTTTGGCGAAGCGTGTTTTTCAAACCGTTATCTATATGCCTTATTTTCTGTCTTGGGTGATCCTGGCAGGCGTTATGATTGATATTCTAAGTCGCGAGGGGATCATGAATACGTTCCTGTCTTCATTTAATATAGGGCCTATTCCATTTTTAGGTGACCCGCATACATTTCGATGGACGATGATTGTCTCTGAGATATGGAAAAGCTTTGGTTTCGGAACGGTTATTTTCTTGGCGGCACTGACTAGTATAGACCCCAGTCTATATGAATCAGCTGTCGTGGACGGGGCGAAACGATGGAAACAGACATGGTACATCACCATTCCTTCGATCATGCCTATCATTGTTCTCATGTCCATTTTATCACTGGGAAACATATTGAACGCTGGTTTTGATCAAATCTACAACCTATACTCACCGATCGTGTATTCTACTGGTGATATCATTGACACCTATGTGTACCGCTTAGGTATCCAGCAAGCTCAGTATTCAGTCGGTACGGCGGTGGGAATGTTCAAGGCCTTGATTGCAGCCTTTATGATTTCGATGTCCTATTATCTTGCTGACAAGCTTGCCGGTTACAGGGTATTATAGTCGGTTCTTAGGATATTGAGAATGGGGGAATGGATGTCGTGCTGAATTATCGTTCACCGTCTCGTACAGTTTTTGTTGTGTTTAATACGATTTTTTTATCTCTTACAGCTGCTGTATGTATTATCCCTTTCATTCATCTTTTGGCCATATCATTCAGCGGATCTTCCGCTGTTGCAGCTGGCAGGGTTGTTTTCTGGCCTGTTGAATTTACGACGGTATCGTATGAATTCGCCTTCCGGGGCGGTAAGTTTTTACCGGCTTTGTGGGTAAGCATTTGGCGGGTGTTGCTTGGTGTGATCGTAAACCTTGCGCTGATTGTGATAACCGCCTATCCTCTCTCAAAGAACAAGGACAAGGTTTTCGGGCGCAATATATATATGATGTACTTTGTCGTAACCATAATAATTAATGGGGGTTTGATCCCTACATATATATTAGTTACAAAAATCGGGCTTTTGAATAGTATATGGGCGTTGGTTCTGCCTGGAGCGCTGCCAATATTCAGCATGATCATCATGATGAACTTTATGAGAGGACTGCCGGAAGAAATAGAGCAGGCTGCGATGATCGATGGTGCCGGAGTGTTTGCTACCTTGTTCCGTGTTATGCTGCCCCTGTTGACTCCAGCGTTGGCGACAGTAGGTCTGTTTTCAGTCGTTTCTCACTGGAACGATTGGTTTAGTGGATTGATTTACATGCAAGACAGCAAAAAATATCCGTTGCAGACTTATTTGCATACGTTGATCATTGATTTTGAAGAGGTAATACGTTTGGCACAGGGCGACACAGCTAAGATTCTTGCTTACATGAATGTCCGCACAGGCCGGGCGGCTCAGTTGTTCCTTGCAACAATACCTGTCTTGATCGTTTACCCATTCATCCAGAAATATTTCACGACCGGATTAGTCCTTGGAAGTGTTAAGGGCTAAATTGTGTTAACTGGTTCTTTTGTACGGGGTGTGAAACCACCCCAACCGGGAGAGCGCATCGTTGGCAGCGAGACGCTCTCCCGCCATTGTTAGTTTCACTGCCCCGACTAAAACAGTAATCATTTTAGAAGCTTGGTTACATCGATTTTCGGTTGGCTGACGGACAAGGAGATCGGTGACGCGCTCGTCGCCCCTTACACGGCGCACGCGCAATTCGACCGGGCGTTCGTGGATTTTACCGGACCGGAGTTGATTCAAAAAGTCCGCTTATTACATCAACAAGGCTACAAGGGGTGCTGGTCTCTCGAACACAGAAGCGGTACGAATGAATATTTGGAGGTCGAGCGGGATTTGTTGGATCTTCGGCTCGCCGTAAAGCGAATCATCGACTAACCCGAACTTTCATAGGGAGGGTTATGACGGCGTGTTCCAAGGGAAGCTCGGGGAAGGAGCCTTTCGACTCCTTCCCTAGGGCGTTAACGATGAAATTTCAATTTTATAGCCGATTAATCGCGTTTTCCATCGTTTTGTCCGTAAGCTGCGCATACAGTTGCGTCGTTTCCGTACTTGCGTGACCGAGCTGTCGCTGCGTTTTGTAGATATCGTTTTTAATGTAGTAGCTGGTGGCGAAAGAGTGGCGTAATTTATGTACCGATAACATCGGTTTACCGAAGGCTTTAGCGTATTTACCGACCATTTGTTGTATGGCGCGTTTGGATATTCGTTTGCCCTGATTTTCCCCTCGAGGCAGCGTAAGAAATACGGCTTTTTCCGAACGTTGGGGGCTGTAAAGGGCTTCGCGTCGATGAAGATAACGTAATATCGCCTCCTTCCCGGACTCTGAAAAATATACGCCCTGTTTCAGGTCGGGGTCCTCGCTTCCTTTTCGGTACACATAGGCTATTTTCTTTGTAAGATCAAGATCTTCAAGATTAAGATTTACGACTTCAGATACACGAAGCCCTGAACTTAATATGAGTGTAACGATGCTCGCGTCCCTCGTCTTATTGACCTCGTAGTAATGCAACGCTTGAGGGTTGTCGACGATTTGCCCGATATAATCTCGTTCAATAAACGAACAAAACTCCTGAATTTCCAGGTCGTCTTCAAGAATTTTGCCTTGCAGCCTTGCTGCTGTCAAAGCGGCGCTGGAGAGGCGTTGCGTACGAAGTTTGGCCATCACATTTCGCTTCAGCAAAGGGTAGCGGTGTTCGTCTTCGGCAATCTGACTTAAATAATGAAAAAGAGACTTCAGCGATGCGAGCTTCCGTTCACGGGTGGTAAGGGAGTTGCTACTGCGGATCTGTAAGTGCAGCTTGAAAGAGTCTATATTGCCGATAGTGAGCGCTTCCAGCTCGGACAATGCAATTTCTTGAACGGATTGAGAGCGGGAGAGACCTTCATGAACCATCCACCGGAAGAAGATTTCGAAATCCCGTGAATATTCGAGCAGCGTAGAAGGGGAAAGGTCGGCAAGCTTGTGTTGAACGAATTGTTCTACAAACCACGGCAGGGAAGGGAGTCGACATTCTAACAACTTTAAATCTTGCGCTTTAATGACATTCACAACAAAACACCACCTTGTTAATATTTAACCATATAAATATATTATAGGAACACATGTTCGTTCCTGGGTAAAGTAGTAAAGGTTTAATTGTGCATTTTTAATATAGTTAATCAATACACAAAATGCGTATTTTGTGCGTAAGATGTGCCGTCCGTAATTTGAACCGCTTTCGGTTGGTGCGTGTAAGAAGTTCGAATGTTCAAACCACCATAGAAAAGATGCGTCGCCTGAACGGTACACCAGGGTCGAGTGATAGCACTGTTGCCTGAACAGCAGCCGCACCGCGTAGACGGCAAATGGGAATCCGATGCGAGACACCGACGGCGGCCGACTCGTCAGTGGCCGGCAGCGAAGACGGATCGCTTGTTATACAAACCGCCATAAGGGCCTTTAAACAAATCTCAATCAACAGTTCTCTTCAATCAATGTGCGTCCAATGTGCGTCGCAAACAATGTGCGTCGCAAAACTTTTTACATTGCTCTTTTTACATTGCTCATGGTGTATTACCAAATTCATTTCTGTAAACGACTATCGGTTGGATTCGCGTAATAATTTCAATTCGTTATGATTTTAATAAATGATGAATTTATGGATAACGCTTTGAGATATATGTATCAGATGGCGAATCTCTTAGTGGATATCGATCGCTGGGTAGCGCCTCGGTATCAAGAAATGCATTTAAGTTTACATAATATATATTATCGGACCATATTGGAGCCGTTAATTTTGGCGATAAGTGTCGGACGATGTCGGACGACAAGAACTTGACCCGTTAAGCGACAAGAACTTGACCCTTTTGTCGATGATAGAACATACATTCGTTCAGCGACAACAACATAGTCTCTTTCCGATGAACGCGAAAAACCGCTGGTGGCATTTTTTACGCCACCAGCGGTTTTTACTCAACCATAATTTTATACTTACCAATCAAGTCTGTAACTGCTAGACCTAATTGTTGTTCGGAGATAGATAATGTGTTTTTCTTTAAATAAGAAAGGACAAACCCTTGCCTTATTTTATTAGCTGTAAAATGTTCGCCATATGCGTTTGCATACTTTGTGATTATATTTGCTATGGTTCTTCTACTTAATCTCTTACCTGACACGTAATTGCTATTTGAAGTAAATAGTGGTGCTTTTTTATCAAGCTTAACTCGTAAAGAACCAAGGTATTCTTTAATATACTTCTGTGCTATTTCCCCGTATATTAAACCGACTTGGCGCATCTCTCCTCTATCTGAACTTCTCCATACAGTAACGATATTCGTATTTACTTGAATATCATCAATGTTAAGTTTAATTATCTCTGATGCGCGAATTCCGGAGTCTGAGATTAAGCTAACAACTGCTGCATCCCGTAGCCGATTTTTTTCATAGAATCGTGCATCCCTCATATCTTTAGGTACATATCCACTGTATATATACCCTACAAAATCAGACATTTCACTATGTATCTTAATGGTTTGCTCCTTATTTCTTACAGTACTCCTACCTTTTTGTATGGAAAGTACTTTAATTAGACCGTTGTTCTTAAGAAGGTACCCTCCATCTTCTCCCTGAGTAAAGAGTAGGTACTTTAACAACGACCTTAATGCGTAGATTTTTCTATGTAGAGTCTTTTTCTTTTCCAAATGTAAATGATACAGATAACTTTGTAGGTGACTTTCCTCTAAATTATTTATGTCATCCATTGAAATGTCGGATACATCTTTGTTTTTGTATATCTTGGAGTTTACTAACCAAACAAAAAAATACTTAAAATCTTCGGCATAAGAAATCTTAGTAGATACAGCCAACTGCATATTATCTTCGAAGTACCGGCGAATAAAGACTGGGAAAGCACGTATCGCGGCTTGCAGGTGTTTTTCATCGTTCTCGTTATAATTCATTTGGTCTCACCATGTCATTTATTACTCCCATTATTACCGGTGAACCACATATCTAATCAATAATTTTCTTATCATGGATCCACTTCCCTTTTCGTCGAACGCTTTAACCAAAACGAGTTCCGGATAAGATTATCATCGCTTTTTCCAATATATCTTCATTTCTTCCACATCCGTTCTACACTCTGCACCATTAATGAACCTCCATTGGAATTAGTCCACGCAATTTGAGGAACAATCTAAGTATTAACTCGCTGGAGGTTAATTATGGGTTGGGGTTATATATTTCTTTGGTTTTTGGTTTTCATATCCGTGATTTCTGCTTTTCACTGGCTGCCGAAACAGCCGATTAAAGACTGGGTCATTGTCTTTTGTTTCAAAGCCTTCCTTTCAGGATTCGTTGATTCCTTCGTTGTCGCCGAGGGTCTAGTCTCTTACCCGGTTCGATTGTTACCGGATGTATTTGAGATCCACATCGTCTTTGATTTAATGGTCTTTCCCATTCTTTGTGTATATTTCAATCAAACGACCTTACACTCCCGCCTTTCAGGAATCATTTTGCAGTCCATTCTATATGGTATTCCGATCGCCCTTTTTGAGTGGTGGGCAGAAGTAAACACAGAATTAATTAATCACCACAATTGGTGGAACATTTTCCACTCATTCTTGTTTATGGTCCTGACCTTTTTACTTGTACGAGCTTTTATCGCGCTCATTAGAAAATACTCGGATCCGTAAATATTCTTGTAGTTTTCTTATTGGCTTCCTCGTTGTATAATCCAAGTATACACATCGGATTTGGGGGTGCTAATTTTGCTACGGTTACTTGATAAATTTTTTCACGAACATTGCCCACAGTGTGGTAGCACGTTGATCGTTTGTAAAACGCCGTTCTTCTCATCCCACATTATAAAAACCTGTCCGAATGGGGATTACACGAAAGAATTCCACCCTGCTCTAGAGACGTATATTGAAACGAGGAATGTTGGCTAATGAAGCCAAGCATTAGAAAACCGGTTACCAACTTACGGTAACCGGTATTGTTCAGTTGAAAGTCAACCATGAGATGCCATCGCGTCCGCCTTCGTTACGTGTACGGTCCCGCGCGGATGCTCCGGTGGAGCGTAAATCACATATACCTTTAAGGGTGTATTCCCCGTATTAGTTAGGTTATGCCACTTGCCTGCTGGGACCATAATTGCAAAATCATCGTAGGCATCTGCTTCGAAATCTAAATGATCTTTGGAATCCCCCATCTGAACACGGCCTTGCCCCTCTTCGATCCGAATGAATTGGTCAGTTTCAGGATGTACTTCTAATCCTATGTCATCTCCGACCGGAATGCTCATCACCGTGACTTGAAAATGCCCTCCCGTCCATAGAGCAGTACGGAACGTGTTGTTCTGCTGCGTTACTTGATTAATGTTGACGACGAATGGTTCTTTCCCATAATCCTTAATTTCCATCCCATTCGAAGAACGAAACTGCCCATGACCGTAATAGGGCGGGTACGCAACAGGGTAACTAGGTACGTATTGAGAATATGTGTGGGATCGGTAATGGTGATGAGGCTGCCAGGGCTGCCAAGGATGGTACGGGTACACCGGGTACATGAAACCTTGAGGATGAGGAAACATGGTATTCAATCCCTCCAAACTAGTGTACTCCATCATATGCCTAGTCGAAGGGAGCGTACCTTGCCTTATTGAAGCGTTTCTGCGTAAAGCCGCAGATCAACGGTCTGAATTCCGAAATGCCTCAACGTATATAACAAAGTCTGCTCCATCTTAATCGTTTCCATCGAAGAAACCTGCTCTTCAACTTGGATTTCCACACTGGCGACGCGGTCCGTGAAATCGACTTTCATTAATGCTGAATTAGGCGGAAAAGGATTAATGAACCCTTCTGCAGTCGTTTCTAACAATAGCCGTATCGCTGTAATTCTAGGTGTAACGACTGCAGTTTTATTGTTATATACGGTTTCCACCGGAACAGGTACGGCCCCGTCATACAGATAAACAGTATATTTTTCCTGACTTGCAAGCGCATTCGGTACACTTTCCAGTTGTATTACTTCACCCGTTTCCATTCGACGAATGAGATCAATCAATTCCTGAGTTTCTATAAACCCGACCACTCGGTTACATTCTTTCTCCCGTTCATCTAAAAATACGACAGTAGGATTTTGAGTGATGCGATATTGATTCGTGGGGTCATGCTGGACATCCGCGTACACTACCTCATGTTCGATCCCATTCAACTGGCGGCCGACCTCTTGAACAACGGTTTGCATGGATCTTCCCATCGGACAAGCCGTCACAGAAAACAGGAGTATTTTACGGATCATTCGTCCCACGATGGCTGCCTCCTTTCCTACAATTCCTCAATCGTCTTTTGCATGATCTCGTAATTGATCGCTCCGCGGTACACTTCACGGATGATCCCTGATCCGTCGATGACATACGTCGTTGGATATCCGATCACTTGATACCCTGTCATGACATCTCCTTCTTCGTCCAAGACAATTGGGAAGGTTAACCCGAACTCCTCGATGAACGGTTCGATGCCTTCCGGTCTACCTTCGGTTGTCGTCAGATTGACCCCTAAAATCACCGTCTCGTTCTGGTAGTCCTCGTAAAACTGCTGCATATGCGGCATTTCCGCTCGGCATGGCGGGCACCACGTTGCCCAGAAATTAATCATGACATTCTTCCCGCGATAATCCTCAAGTTGTACCGAATTTCCGTTCAGGTCGTTCAATGTAAAATTCGGCGCGCGTTGCCCCTTCTCGATTCCGATCGGAACATCGTCGTTCATTACAGTCGTTTGCGGCGCGTCTAACTCTCCCATGGTTCCGGTTACATAGTCAAACACCCCGTACGCAACAAGTCCCAATAGAGCGATGATTGCCAATATGCTTTTCTTCATCATCCATACCTCTCTTTATAATGTGATATCGAATAAGGTATATCTTGCGAGCCACGCGCCGATCTTCTGAAGCTGACCGGTAAATAGCAGCAGGCCCATTCCAATAAAAAGCCAACCGTTGATCTTCGATAGGACGGGAACATATTGATTTATTATCTTCATAACGCCGGTAGAGTAGGTCAGAACCACGGAGATCAACAGAAACGGGATCCCTAATCCAAGCGAGTACACGGCCAGCATCCCGATGCCGCTCCAGAGCGTTTCGGACGAGCCCGCCATCAATAGGATCGAGGATAGAGCAAGCCCGACGCATGGCGTCCAACCGGAACCGAAGGCAAGCCCCGTAAGGAAAGAGCGCAGCGACCCTCCCGTCGATTGTAACCGGCCCGCATCCCAAGACTTATTCGTCATAAACCACCGCAGCTGCAGCCATCCGACCATTTGCATCCCGAACAGGATAATCAGAAGTCCGCTCACCTTCTGCACCAGCTCTCTCTGTTCCGCGAAAATCCGTCCAACCATACTTGCCGAAGCTCCCATCGCGATAAAGACGACGCTAAACCCAAGAATGAATGTGATGGACCGCATCAATAGGAGTTTTCGGTCGACTTCGATTTTGTTATTTCGAATCGAGGACCCCGTGATATGGGATACATAAGCCGGGATCAGCGGAAATACGCATGGCGAGAGGAAGGATAACGCCCCCGCAGCAAGTGCAATGAACACCGTCAACAAATCCACTAAGAGTCCCTCCTTTCCAAAGATGCAATTCTGAGATAAAGCAATGCAGCTGCCGCAGCACAAATCAACTGAACGAAATCAAATGAGAGGAGAACGGACTCTCGATCAGGGTTAATAAACCCAACCCCCATAAGACCGATACATAACCATAACCACCTTTGCATAACCCCTGTCCAAGGCACTTGCCGTTTAGCAAGGAGTAAGGAGAGCATTACACAAAATGTCAGAGCAGATACTGCGATGTGAAACGGCCACGCTTCGAGTTCAAACCACGACATTCCGAGATGAAATGCCGTCAACCCGCCGAGCAGATAGACCGTGGCCGCTTCCGCAGCGGTGCGAATCGCTAACTTTCCCTTCCATGCCCGGGCTACGATATATCCCGTAGCCGCTAGCCAGGCAGTCCACCGCCCCTTCTCTCCTCCGTCGAAAAAAAGCAGCGCTTGCGGATATTGAATGACTGCAGCTGGATCGAACAACAGGAGACTCCCTTTCCAGATAAGCAGCCAGATCAGGAACCCAGTTGAGGCAGCAGTAACGATATCTTCCTCTACATGAACCTTTCGCGCATAACTTCGTAAGGCAGCCCAGCCCGCTAATCCGAATGTGAAGATGAGCAATATTTCCCCGTTTAATACAAAAGAACCGACCTGAAGCGTGTACACGTCACTCCCCCTCTCCTCGCTTTCAAACTCATCGTACCGATCGATTGTTAAGAAATGATAAAGGAGACTGGAAAAAAGTGTGTCCGGGAAGCGGCGTTTCCCTATGTTAGCCTGTTCATGCAGCGACACATTCCCATTTAGGAGGTAATTACGATGAAGAAACAAATCGCTGTTGCTCTCATGATCCCTGCTCTGTTATTTGGCACCGGTTCGTTGGGACAAGCCGTAACGGAAGCGGCTGGTTACAGGAGCAGCACAGTGGTGCCGCCCGCACAGAAGGTGATCCAAGCCGGCAAGAAGTACATGGGGACGCCTTACCTATTCGGTTCCGATCGTTCCACCACGGCTACTTTCGACTGCTCCGACTTCGTAAGACAAGCCTTCAAAGAAGGTGCAGGCATTATATTGCCGGGGAACTCCAGGACACAAGCGACTTATGTCAAGAAAATCGGGAAGACAACGACAAACTGGAAGCATCTCAAACCGGGGGACATTATGTTTTTCGTTTCGTACAACGGCACCAAGGCTACCGATTATTCGAAACGTACGAAGAGCGATCCACGCATCACCCATAACGCGATTTACTTAGGAAATGGGAAGATGCTTCACACGTATTCCAACAAATCGGGCGGCGTTCGTGTAGACAGCATTGCAGGAAAGCATTGGGAGTATCGATTCGTGTTTGGCGGCAGTGCGTTTAAATAAGTAAAAAGCAATGGCCGGACGAGTTGGTCCGGCCCCCAATTTACATGTAGGAGATGTGAAGAAATGAAATTAGTAACGCCGATCGTTGCACTGGGCCTCGCTTTATCCATGACATCCTCTTTCCTTGCCGTACAAGCGTCAGCCGCTTCCTTCGAAACCAAAGTGACCTATGGCGTTAACTTTCGGGAGGCTCCGAATACAGCTTCTACTGTGAAACGCATGCTGCGGAAAGGCGAAGATATACACGTAATGCGTCAAGTGAACGATCGATGGTTGAAGATTGAGACGTCGGACGGCAAGACCGGGTACATATCCGCAAACGACAAATATACAAATTATGGGGATTCGAAATACGCTACAGCTATCGAAGGCGTAAATGTTAGGCGCGACGCGAAAATCTCCAGCAACAAGATCGGCTTTATCCAAGAAGGCGACAAAGTTCAAGTGATCGAAACCGTAAATCGATATTGGTTAAAGATCAATTATCGCGGAAAAATAGGTTATGCCTCAGCGAGTTATTTCGACTACAAGACGCCCTCTAGACCTAAGCCGGATGTATCGGCGAGCGAAATTATCGCTACGGCCAAATCGTACATGGGAGACTTCGATTACAAGTGGGGCGCGGAGCCTTGGACGACGAACGATAAATATTCGGATTGTTCCGCTTTCGTACAACTGGTATTTAATCGTGAGCATGGCTTCGACCTCCCTCGCGTTTCCCGAAACCAGGCCAAGGAAGGCAGTTACGTTAAGAAGTCGAATTTATTGACCGGCGACCTTGTATTCTTCGATACCAATACCAACGGCACCATCAATCATGTCGGGATATACATCGGGAATGGGGACTTTATTCATAGCGCCCCCAGCAATGAGGTCGGAATCAGCAACTTGCATTCGGGGTATTGGGAAGATCACTACGTAACCGCCCGTCGTGTGTTGCAGTAATTGCGGGATCGTAAAGAAACGGAAGGGAGCGAACTCCCTTCCGTTTCTTTATGCCCGCTTTGCAACATCTGGCCCCTGTATGATTTTCATTCTTGTGTGAGAAGGGTCCAGTTCAAGAAAATAACATAACTCTTCGAACCAATCAGTATGGAGGAAGGCTAGAGCATCCTGCTTATTTTGAAAGTTTCGTCCGCCCTTCCTTCTCTTGTCCAGCAGATCTAAACAAGTTTGAACCAAGATTTCGCAAGCCAAGTCGCGATAACCAAGCTGCATCCCGATCTCTCCCTTCATGGATGCTTCTTAATTATCTTACTTGGCTTATGTTAAGCTTTCGTTAAGCTACGGCAGCTTACCCTTTCGGTCTATATTGCGACATTGAATAGCTGCGGTAACCGCCCGTCAGGTTCTTAACGGCAAACCCCTTTTGCTTCAAGATGCGGGAAGCGATATACCCCCTCATCCCTACAGCGCAGTACGCATAAATCTCTTTCCCTTGCTCCAATTCCCCGCTCCTCATCCGAAGCTCGTCGACTGGGATATGCAGTGCGCCTTCGATATGCCCTTGATCGTATTCCGCCTTCGTCCGGACATCAAGCAGAATCTGCCGCTCCGGATCGAACGAGTCCAGCTCCTTCAACGTCACGACCTTGGTTCGTCCGTGTAACACGTTCTGCGCCAAGTACCCTACCATATTGACCGGGTCCTTCGCCGAGGAGAACGGAGGCGCATACGTAAGCTCAAGCTCCGCAAGATCGTCTACGGTACCTCTCAGACGAAGGACGGTAGCGATGACGTCGATCCGCTTGTCTACCCCCTCCGCCCCGAAGGCCTGCGCTCCAAGGATGTTCCCTTCGTCGTTAAATAACAGCTTTAACGCAATCGGCTTCGCCCCAGGGTAATACGTTGCGTGCGAGCTCGGGTGAACATAAACCGTGCGGTATGGAATGCCGAGCTTCACGAGCGTTCGCTCATTGCTTCCCGTGCTGGCTCCGGTGAGGCCGAAGATCTTGATAATGGCGGTGCCTTGGGTCCCCTTGTACGTCGACGCCAGCCCGCTAATATGATCGGCGGCGATTCTCCCCTGCTTGTTCGCCGGACCGGCCAGCGGTATCGCAGAGGGTTGCCCGGACACGTAATCCGTAATTTCGACGGCATCGCCGACGGCGTATACACCATCGCAGTTGGTCTGCATCGATTCGTTCACCTGGATATGACCTCTTGTCCCAAGCTTGATGCCGGACTCCTTCAAGAATGCTGTATCCGGAGCCACGCCAATAGCGAGAATGACCAGGTCCGCATGGACTTCCTTCCCGCTTTGCAGCGAGACCGAAATCCCTCCGTCCTTCTCCTCGAACGATTGAACGCCGTCTCCGAGCAGCAGACGAACCCCGTTGTCCTCGAGCTCTTTCTCCGCGAACGCCGTCATCTCCGAATCGAACGGCGCCAAAATATGCGGCGCGGCTTCGACCAAGGCGACGTCCAGTCCGCGATGCCGGAGATTCTCCGCCATCTCAACGCCGATATACCCTCCGCCGATGACGATCGCGCTTCGAATGCCTTCTTGGTCAACGTAGGACTTGATTCGGTCTGTATCCGGAATATTCCGAAGCGTAAAGATCAAGCGGCTCTCGATCCCCGGGATCGGCGGCTTCAGCGGCTTCGCGCCGGGAGACAAAATCAAGTAGTCATAGCTCTCCTCGTATACGCCCTTTTCTTTGCTGTTTACGGTAACGGTCTTTCCATGCACATCGATTCCGGTTACTTCGCTGTGAATGCGAACGTCAAGGTTAAATCGAGCCTTCATACTCTCCGGAGTTTGCACCATCAGCTTCGATCGATCTTGAATGGTTTCCCCGATGTAATACGGGAGACCGCAGTTCGCGAAAGAAATGTGGCCGTCTCGTTCGAACATGACGATCTCCGCGTTCTCGTCTAGACGTCTAAGTCGAGCGGCTGCCGACGCGCCGCCTGCGACGCCGCCTACAACGAGGACTTTCTTTTTCATGATGCATCACCTTTCTTGCTGTTTTAAAGTCATACCCCATTGGGTATCTTATAAATTCAGTATACGCCTCCGTTTCGACTGAAGATGTGAGGAAAATCACACGGGTTCCTTCCCTCATAATCCTAATTGATTATGTTAAGCCTATAACAACGACCAAGCCTCGAAAGGAATTTGCAATCATGACGCAGCTAACGATCATCCAACAAAACGATACGCACGGATACATCGAGCCCCATGCGGAGTTCTTTTGGAAAGCCGGTACGCACGAGTATCGTCAAGTCGGCGGCTTCGCTCGAATCGCCCACGTCGTACAGGAAATCAGAAAAAGTACGCCGAACGTCCTGTTCGTGGATGGCGGCGATTTTTTACATGGCACGGCTCCCGCCGTCCTTACGCAAGGCAGCATGATAATTCCCCTTCTGAATGCGATGGGAATCGATACGGCCGTACCCGGAAACTGGGATTTTGCCTATGGGGCCGATAGGATCTTGAAGTTACAAGAACAATGCGCATTTCCAATCACGGCTCTTAACGTAAAAAATAAACGAAATGACCTACCTATTTTCCACCCTTATGTAATAAAAGAATACGATTCGTTGAGGCTTGGTATCATCGGCTTAACGTACCCTTACGTCCATGTGACGATGCCGTCTTCCTTCTCCGAAGGCTTCTCGTTCTCGTTAGGGATAGAGGAATTAACCGCAACCGTACATCGGTTGAAAACCGAGGAGCGAGCGGATCTGATTATCGTCGCAAGCCATATGGGGTTGCCGCTGGATGTGAAATTAGCATCACAGGTTGGCGGCATCGACATCCTCCTCAGCGGTCATAGTCACGATCGACTGGATCGACCGATCATTCAGAACGGCTGCGTCATCATACAGTCCGGCGCGAGCGCATCCTTCCTAGGAAGACTGGATGTGACCGTCGAATACGGGAAGGTTACGAATTTCAAACATACGTTCCTGCCGCTGTATGCGGAGGATTACGAAGAAGACGTCGAAATCAAGGCAATGATCGAGGAATCGTTACTTCCCTTTCGAGATCGGTTATCGGAGCCGATAGGCGCTATCAAGACGCCGCTGCACCGGATGACGCTTCAAGAAGCGCCGATGGATCGGCTCATCACCGACGCATACCTAGCTTACACGGAAGCCGATGTCGCTTTCTCCCACGGCTGGAGGTACGGGGCCCCCGTACTCCCAGGACTCGTTACGCTGAACGACTTATACAACATCATTCCGACGAATCCCGAACTCTTTATCCTGGAAATGGACGGTGCATCCCTGCTTACGGCGTTGGAACGGAATCTAGAGCAAGTTTTCGCTGCCGATCCCTATCAGCAGAAGGGAGGGTATCTCTTGCGTTCCTCGAACCTCATGATGGCTTATAAGCCTTACAATCCGGCGGGCCACCGAATTCAACATCTTGAGATCAAAGGCAAGCCGGTGCGAGACGAACGCATGTACCGCATTGCGGGAGCTGGCGAACAGCTGTTCAAGAACCAGACTTCCGGTCGATCGATGCAAGGCGTACTAGCGCATGACGTTTTGAAATCTTATTTTGCTCAGAGAGGCGAAGTGTCCATTGAATCGAAACCTTGGATCGTCTCCATCTAGAGAGGGATCGTAAACCAGAAGGTATGCTTCGTTCCGGCACTTGATAAACCGACTTGCCCCCCGTGCTGTTCCACGATCTCCTTCACGATGGCAAGTCCCAGTCCCGTCCCTTCCTGGTTTCCATTACGCTTCCGGGAAGGGTCGCTTTTCACGAACCTCTCGAAAATGTAGGGCCTCACCTCATCCGGGATGGGCTTCCCATGATTGGTAATGGAAATGAGGAAATTTCCGTCCGAAACCTCCCCGCGAATCCAAACGTCGTTTCCGATGCTGTACAGAACCGCGTTGGCCACTACATTCGTCATCACTTGCTTGATCCCTTGCTCGTGTACCCATATTTCACAAGGCTGGACATCCTGATGAAACGCGATCTCCTTCTTTACCGACTCCAACTGAAACGTCTGTACCACCTGGCGGCAAAGTCCTTGGATCTCGACCAGACTCTTCTCCTGCACCGTGATCCGTCTCGCTTCCCAAACCGATAGGCTGTGCAGTTGCTCCACCAGGCGCGATAAGTGCTGCGATTCCTCATGGAGAGACCGGAAGAGCTCTCGATCTCCGTCGATAACGCCGTTAGTTAGAGCTTCTAGGTACCCGTTTAGGTTGCTTAAAGGTGTACGAAGTTCATGCGAGATGTTGCTCATAAGACGTTTCCGATGCTGCTCTTCGCGTTGAAGGGTTTCCGTCATTCGATTAAAGTTTCTCGTCAGACTACCGATTTCGTCATCGCTCTCCGCGGGGATCGGTTCGGGATATACCCCTCTAGTCAATGCTTGGGTAGATTCCGTTAACCGCTTCAGAGGGGAGAGCAGTTTTCTTACGAAGAAATAATGAACGAGCGCTGCAACGACAACGGCTAAGACGCTGGCTCTCCATAAATAAAACTGCATCGTTTGATTGAAGCTGCGAGTCGTCTCCTCCCCAACGGTTTCGAATTGTCCGACCACGACACAGGCGAAATCTTTGACGGACACGCCGGCCAGCCAAATCACGACCGCAACGACGAGCCCGTTCACCATCATAAGCTTCCAGGACAGTCGTCGTCTCCAGAACATTGCCTTCTTAATAAGCATTGAATCGATACCCCATGCCTCGAACGGTCTCGATCAATTCGGCCGGCGCTTCCACTGCTTGCAGTTTCTCGCGCAGCTTGCTGACATGGACGTCGACGGTTCTATCGATGACTTGTTTCTCTTCATTGGGATAAAGCTCTTGCAGAATTTGTTCACGCGCCAAGATTTGATTCGGGTGACGCATGAAAAAATATAATAATTTATACTCATGGTTCGTAAGCGGAATACTCTCCCCCTGATATTTCGCTTCTCCCCGAATCGGCTTCAAAGTCAGCCCTCTATAGCTAATTTTACTGCAACGGTTGGCGGTTCTTCTTAGGATGGTCTCCACCCGGACAATGACCTCTTGGGGGCTGAAGGGTTTGGTCACATAATCGTCCGCGCCTAATTGCAGACCCCTAATCCGCTCCGCTTCTTCCACCTTCGCGGTTAATATCAGTAACGGCACGTCGCTGTTCTGCTCCGTACGGATCCATTGACAAAGCTCTTCGCCGCTTTGTTTCGGCAGCATCAGATCGGTAATGACGAAGCACGGATCGAGTTTTTCAAATACCTCCATTCCTTCCCTACCGTCCTCCGCCTCTAAGACTTCATAACCCTCTTTTTCAAGATAGAGCCTTAACAGTCTTCGAATTTTCATATCGTCTTCAATGATCAGAACGGTTTTCCCCTTCACGTTCTTCCTCCCTCAAGTTCAGACGTCCGCAGTAATTTTACCGATTCAATATTAAGATTTGATAAAGAAAAAACCAACGAGTTCAAACTCATTGGTTCGTTCATCATTAGGCTTGAACTTTGCGAACGCCGTCGATACTCTGAATTAATCTTTCCTCGACATCCGATGCGATCCTTCTAAGGGAGTCGTTCTGCATGACATCCATTAAGGCCGAAGGTTTCAGCATTCCCACCTTGACCTTCCCCTCCGCTTCGTAAACCACGATCTTGCACGGGAGGAAATACCCAGCCATCGGCGTCTCGCTCAACACTCGATTCGCTTCGGCAGGGTTGCAGACCTCAAGCACGATGTATTTACTCTCGAATGCAAACCCCTTTTCCTGCAGCTTATCTTGAATATTAAACCTCCAAAGCACGCCGAACTGGTCTGCTTGCAGTCGTTGTTCTAACGCATCGATGGCCTCTTCCACGGTTCCATCCGTCTCCACCGTGTAATGAAACATGAGCGGCCCTCCCCGTAATCAGTCTTTACGGGTAGTATGCCGCTCATAACGATTGTCCATGCTTATTTTTGGGTCGGCCCGCTCCAAGCCATCATCCCGCCTCGAAGGTGCGCTACATCGGCGTACCCATTACGTCCAAGCAGCTTTGCGGCTTGTTTGCTCCGCATTCCGCTTTGACAGTATAAATATATCGTACGATCCTTCGGGATGTCTCCCAAGCGCTGCTGCAACTGGCTCAACGGGACATTCACAGCTCCCTTGATATGGCCGCGCTTATATTCATGGATCTCCCGGACGTCAATCACCTTGTTCCCCTTGGACTCGCTTTGAAACTGCTCAGGGGCTAAGGTACGCAGCCCTTTCACCGGAACGAACTGTTTGTACAGCAGCCAGAGAACAATCAACGATAGTAAAATATATAGTCCAGCATCCACGTTCCTTCACCTACCTGCTTTTGATTAACAAATCCACGGCTTCATGGACGACCTTGTTCGTGTCTCCGCCCTTCGCCTGCTCCTCTAGAATGCATTGCTCCAAGTTGACCGCCACGACGAGCGCCATCGTTTTGTCGATCGCGCTGCGGATCGCGGAGAGCTGATTGACGACATCCTTGCAGTTCTTGTTTTCTTCCATCATCTTCAGAACGCCGCGCACTTGTCCTTCCGCTCGGCGCAGGCGTCGTTTCATATCGTCATCGTATTTCATCGTTCATATCCCCCCGGTACCTGTATAGGTATATTATAACCACATCGGGGAGCCGGGCATCAAATGAATAAGTTCACTTTCGCGTCTGCCGCATCCCCTAGATAAGCCGCAACGCCCGCATATTCGATCCCGTCGAGCAGTTCTTCCTTCTGAAGCCCCAGCAAGTCCATCGTCATCGTGCACGCGACCAACTTAATGCCTTGCTCCTGCGCAAGCTCGATCAGCTGCGGCAAGGTGAGCGCGTTATGCTTCTTCATCACATGCTTGATCATCTTCGGCCCCATCCCGGCGAAATTCATCTTCGAGAGCCCTAATCGTTCCGCGCCGCGAGGCATCATCTTCCCGAACATCTTCTCCAAGAAACCTTTCTTCACCGGCACTTGCTGATCCTTCCGGAGCGTGTTCAAGCCCCAGAACGTAAAGAAGATCGTTACTTCATGGTCATAAGCCGCCGCACCGTTCGCGATGATGAAAGCCGCTATGGCCTTATCCAGTTCCCCGCTAAATAAAACGATTGTCGATTTTTCCTTTTCAGCCACTCCAGTCACCCTTTCTTATTACAGATACATGTATAGGTATTAAAAACTACAAAAAAAATTTTAACAAGCAACACAATGACCGTCTTCGGCATGAACTTGAGGATAGAGTAACCCGTATAACGTACACGCCCCCGCCTTTTTCTTCAAAATCCTTGCCGCCTTCTTTAGCGCAGCTCGATTCTCCGCCACCAGGACGATGGTATCTCCGGAAGCAACATGACGGTTCCACACGAACGATAATCTTCCTATGAAGATGTGTTCGGCGCCCTCGATATGTCCGGCGTAGAAGTCAGGCGCTTCCCGGAGGTCCACCACCTTTAGGGATACGCCGCTTCTCAAACCGACGATGTCGGATTCCGTTATATAGTGAAGACCTTGTACGGGCCATTGCTTTCGAATTTCAAATGTTGTCCATAGCACGAAGATGATCGACAACCAAATCATAAGGCACCTCCTTACAAAGAAGATTGGGGTGATCGCAGCGAATCTGTTTTCACCCCATCTCGTTCTTACCCCTTCTTCACGACAAACTTGAACACGCCGCCTTCTTCATTCGCTTCCACGAGCTCGTGATTCGTCTGGTTCACCCAAGCTTTGAAGTCGTTCATGGACCCTTTATCCGTCGTATGAAGCTCCATCGTCTGCCCGCTTTGGATCGAATCGATCCCCTTCTTCGCTTTGACGATCGGCATCGGGCACGCCAACCCTTTCGCGTCGATTACGATATCTGCCATCTTATATATCCTCCCTTATAGGTAATATACTTAGAAATTCAATGTCACTTGCGCGTCGAACGCGAAGTCGAGGTACGCCGCGGCGCCGCCGAGTTCGATCCCGTCGATGAAATGCTCTTTCTCGAGGCCCATCGCATCCACCGTCATCTGACAAGCGATCATGCGTACGCCGGACTCTTTCGCAATCTCGAGCAACTGCGCTACGGACGGTACATTCACCTTTTTGAACCCTTCGGCAAGACCTGCGTTTTCCGGTTTCAGTTGAAGCATTTGCTCCGAATCCTTATGAATGATGGATAACCCCTCGAACGTGAAGAAGATCCCCACTTCTGCATCCAACGCCGCTGCGGCCGTCGCGATGTTTAACACTTTATATGCCGTTTCCAATCCCGCAGAAGATGCAATGATCGCCACTCGTTTATTCGCCATGTTTTTTGTCCTCCTAAGATGTGGTTGGTTTCTTACTCGTCACGCTCCGTGGGTCCTTCCCACGCGGACATGCCAGGTACGACATTCGTAACCTTAGAATAACCTCGTTCAGAAAGCAGTTGGCAGGCGAGATCGCTCCGGGTGCCCGTTCTGCAAACCACCAAATATTCTTCATCTTTTGGAAGAGAATCGAGCTTTTGCTCCAGTTCGCCCATCGGAATCGAGATCGCTCCTGGAATCCGGTTAAAGCTGTACTCCGCCGGTTCCCGGACGTCCAGTACTTTAAAATTTCCGCCGGCCGCCAGTTTCCGGTTCAGTTCTTCGTTGCTGATGACGTGCGGATGTTTCGTTTCGGGTTTTGTCTCGTTTTCCGAGGACTTTCGCAGGAAGTGGCGGAAGACGCCGCCCTCTTCCTTCAAACCGATGTATTGATGTCCTGTCCGGTTCGCCCAGCTTTGCAAGTCAGCCACCGAGCCTTTATCCGTGGCCCGTACTTCGAGCACTTCACCGGCATTCATTTCTTCGATGGCCTTCTTCGTTTTCACGACCGGCATCGGACAAGCCAAGCCTTCGCAATCTAACGTTTGATTCGTTTGAATGATGGCTGTCATGTATTGCACCCCCTCCTGTTTTAGAGCCCGTAGGCTACTTCGCCTTCCCAATGAGACATGCCCCCGGGCATATTCGTAACGTCGTATCCCATTTCTTCAAGCATCTCGCAGGCCACTCCGCTGCGGCCCCCGCTGCGACATACGACAATGTATGGCACCGAACGTTCCAACTCGCTATGTCGCTGCCCGATCGAACCGAGCGGTAGATGCTTGGCGTTCGGGATGTGACCCGATTCCCACTCATCCGGTTCGCGCACATCAATAATGTTCAACTTTTCGCCCTTCGCTAACCGTTCTTTTACTTCCTTCGGAAGCATGTCTTTCGCGTATTTTCCTGCCATAGCGCATGACGCTCCTTTAGTTTAGGTTAAAATATCGAGCCAAATTTTAATTACGGTAGCCGCAATCAAGGCGGCGAGAATCCATTGAAGCAGCTTCACGTTCATCGTCTTCCCGACTTTCGCGCCGATCGGGGAAGCGATGATGCTTGCGATCACCATAACGGCCGCAGGAATCCAAAGCATGTGTCCCCCCATAATCTTGCCAGCCGTTGTCCCGATGGAGGAGATGAACGTAATCGCTAAGGAAGACGCGATGGCAACACGAGTCGGGATTTTGAGCAGGACGAGCATGATCGGTACGGTAATGAATGCCCCGGCCGCGCCGACGATGCCAGACAAGATACCGACCAGGGCGGCTGAGACGGAAGCCAACCCTCTATGGAACGTAAGTTTCGCGTAATCTCCATCTTCGATACCCTTCTTCGGCAAGAACATCATCACTGCAGCTACCAACGCCATGACCGCGTAGGTAAAATTGATGGCGCTGTCCGGTAGAAACTTCGAACCGTACCCGCCAAGAAAGCTGCCGATGACGATCGGTATCCCCATGTAGAGTACGAGCTTCGAATTGATGAAGCCGCCTTTGCGATAAGCGAACATTCCGGCCAGTGTCGCGAAAAACACTTGGATCGCACTAACGGCCGCGACTTCCTGGGCTGTGAAAGCTAAGAATCCCAAGGCAGGAGGGATATAAAGCAGCATCGGATATTTAATGATCGACCCGCCGATCCCTACCATGCCAGAAATAAAGGACCCGACAAAGCCGATCGCGAATAAAACAAGAATCCACACGATATCCAGGTCCATAACAGTAATCCTCTCAGTTTATGATTTGAATTTTCAACGTCTTCCACATACCCCACACGGTATTGTTTTAGTCAAAAAAATATCAGTACCACTACCCCTACGGGTATATTACAGCGCATAAACCAATTCGTCAACTGTCACCCAATACCAGTGGGGGAAGGAGTTTGCAATTTCTTCCCCCACAGTAGAGATTATTACTTATCGTGCACGGCGCAGCGGTTCGGACCCATCTCCATCTCCCGCTGTTCTTCTTCGTTCGGGGACATTCTGCCCATATTCGTTTGGCGAATTTCTTGATATGCGTTCGGCTGAGGAGGGAGATTCTCCGTGACCGTCGATCTAAACTCCTCGTCGCTCGCGATATTGAGACCCGGATTGCTTTTGAACAGATCCCCCAGTCGAGCGGAGACGCGACCCCCTTCGCCCAATTCGGTCGCCTTGCCGAAGTGCGCCGGAAGGACAATGAGATCCTCCGACAGATCTTTGTACGTCTCATATAGCGTCGTTCTGAGATCCGCCACCCAATCCTCCGCCTTCCCGGCCAAGTCCGGACGACCGATGGACTCGACGAACAAGATATCCCCGCTAAGCAAGTATTGATCATCTACAATAAAAGATGTACTTCCGATCGTATGACCGGGAGAATAAATCGGTTGGATACGGATCTTTGATTTACCGACTGTAATTTCTCTTCCTTCTTCAAGAGGTTCGTATTCGAAAATGACTTCCGTCGCATCCTTCGGAGGGAGCCAGTAGGTCGCTCCGGTTTTCTCCGCCAGCATTCTTCCTCCCGAGATGTGATCCGCGTGCAAGTGCGTATCGAGCGTGTGCTTGATCTTCGCGCCCTTGTCGTTGGCGAATTGCTCGAACACCTCGGTCATCCGCAGCGTATCGATCGTTGCGGCCTCTCCGCCCGACAGTACCATGTAGGACAAACAGCCCTTCCCGATCCGAACGAACTGGAACAGCTCGCCCCCGTCCTTCAAGTCGCCGACTTTGACCGGCTCCAAGTATTCGCTCCAGGCCTTCATGCCGCCCTTCAGATAATGTATATTCATTCTTCCGGCTTCGACGAGCTGCTCCGCAACAAAGATGGAAGACCCCTCTTTCGCGCACACGACAAGAATATCTTTGCCGTTCGGGATCTTGTCAAGCGCTTCGTCAACCCCGTCCAACAAGTCGAAGTAAGGAATGTTCAAGATCTCCGTCTTACCGCCATCGATTTTCCAGTTATCAAACTCCGATGTATTTCGAACGTCGAGGATGAATACCTCCTCGTTCGCAAGGATCTTCTTCGTGAGTTGTTGCGGCGTCATGGCTTGCATTGTCGTTGTTGCCATCGTTATTGTTCCTCCCGTAAATAGTGTTATTAGTATTTCTTCAATAATTTATGTTACTCCAACATACCCACAGGGGTATTGTTCGGGGTAAAAAATAATACCCCGTAGGGTATAAATGAATAATACACCGTTCACTTTATGTTGTCAACTTTCATGCCCAGCTGAATAATCGCCGTGCACAACACTCCATCTAAAACACCTATTATCCATATTACTATTCTTTTGCATTATGAGTCTGCCTTCGACAGATGAACAGTTACAGTAAAACAAACTAACACACCTTGTTGATTAAGGATAATCAACTTTGAGTTTTTGTGATTTAACTCTTTCTTTCCACTCCTTAAATACAGCGAGTTCTTTTTCATTTAAACCTTGTCCATTAGCAGAGGATTCAGTGAGCACACCAACAGGATCGATGATGCTCTCTTTTAAACTAGTCTTATTACTCCCGTTTCTAATCGCAACATGGATGGAACGACCACCTAAGCCCTTATACCTCACCAGTCTTCGCTTCGTCGGTCTCACCTTCATCGCTAAGATTTGCAGACAACAAACGATATACGTCGGCCGAGTTGATTGTAATGCCCATTAATTCGCTGAGTAGCCCGTGATCGACTTCATCGTATTTTAACGTTCCATAAGTTTGTCTTAATCGTTTGGGCGTTATTTCAGGACGTCCATATGCTGAGCTGTACTTATTAATTAAAACCTGAATGGTTGACTTATTGATCCTCTGTCCACTTGAAGATTTGTATCCTCTACACGCTAGAAATAATGCTTGTTCAGATGACGGAATTCGGTAACGACTTGTCCTGATGTTAATGTAACTCTCTAAATATCTTAAAGCTTCTTCATCAAAATAAACATAGGAGAGATAATAATCCCCTTTAGCACTCTTTCTGTTCACCTTTATCTTCCGGTTGGTAAGATCAATATCCCAAACAACCAAAACTACCAACTCATTTAATTTGATTCCGGAATATAAAATTAAACTTACAATCGCTAAGTCTCTCTCCTTATTGTTATCATAATATAACTCTGCACGTTTGTTAGGCGGTATGTATTCATTCTCAATGAAATTCACAAAATTTTTCCGTTCAGCATCGTTTTTCAGGATTTTTCCATGTACTGTGGAGGCTCTACTGGCAGGGCCAGCTTTCTTTCTGGATAGCTTCGCCAAAAAGTTCCGTTTCAGCAATGGGTACCCTTTCTCATCTTCAATGGTGTTTAAATATTTGGTCAAGGAGCGTAAAGAACCGATTTTTCGATTTACCGCAGCCTCCCCGTTTCCATTTTGTTCGAGTTGGTTAAAAAAGTACTGATAATGCTCAAACGTTAATGTGTTGAGATCATCCATTGTTAGTTCAGTTATCTCGGAGTAAGAGGTAAAGTAACTTTCGAGAAGCCAGGAAAGGAAAGCTTCAAAATCCCGAACATATTCGAGTTTTGTTGCAATGGATAATTTTGTTTTTGCTGAGAAAAAGTCTTGGATAAACCAAGGCATCTCCTCATTTTTTTCTTCGAATGCTCTTCTCTCAATCTCATACATGGCTTATAACCCCCATTAATAAGTAAGTAATCTTCTTACATAGGTTGTTGCAAGCTTAACCTCTTGATCGTACGACTTATCATCCAACCTCCTCATTGCCACGGATAACGGACTGAAGCTTATTTCTTTCTCACCTATTCTCCACGATTTTCTCGTTACATATGGACAAGGCAGCACCAGTTCATTCAATGGTTCTTTATGCGATTTTTCTGTATGTAGCGACATACTTCCTGTATAGGTAAGTGGTCGTTGTATAACAAAGAACGGCATATTACGGACGGCTAACTCCGCTAATTGTTCCCCACGGGGCACCGAAACCTCTACAGCACGCAAAATCGATTCCTCGGCCCAGTTGCGGAAGTATTGTGAGAAATAAAGGAAAGCTGCTCTATAAATCATCCAACTTAACTCGCCAGGCTTCTTAGGAGTAAAATCGCCTGTATGAGCGATATACCTCTCGAATAAAAACTGAAGGTCCTCAATAAAGGGCTTTCCTAATACCGAGAATGTTTGTGTGTACTCGGCCGGCGGTACCGTGCGAACCGTTCGGTAAAATGAATCTAGTCCCAATAGCGACTGCCTCCAGAAAACGTATGCGTAAGCAACAGAACATATCGGAGGAAATCCGCACTCGGGTTCCTTTAACATGTATTGCAGCCGATCAATACATGTCTTGTGTTCATGTAGTAATCCTGACTTTAAATACCGATCTAGGTCTAAATAGGCATTTCGAGTAACATTAAACAAGTGTTCAAAAATGTTGTGGTATTTGTGACTACTCTGTAGTTCAAAATGTCGCAAATGTGGATCCGTTGTTCTCGGTAGGTCGTTACAATTATCCAACTCGAAGTTTTGGCTTGGGGCGACAGAAATTCTCAATATTCCATCGCTTACCGGATCGGAACTTTCTTGTAACAGAAGTTTGATCGGATTTGAGGAGTACATTGCATGCTTTGGATTAAACACATGTAAATGCTCAGTACTTTTTTCCGATTCTAGCCAACTCATCGTTTCTTCGCACCGTATCGATAAGGGCGTGCCCCAATGTCTCCAACGGTCTTTGTAATCAACAAACGAAAAACCACATTGACACAAAAATGGCCCCTTCATGCCCTTGTCCGTAAATTTATAAGTAAGTTGTTGAAAGCAACCGGAGCATCTGTCCCTCAGCTTACTCAAGTGAAACGGACAATGGTTCACGAGCTTGAACTGGTGAAACATACTATGAAACCCTAAGCTTAGACAATCAGGGCACCATCGAAGATGGTTGTAGAACCACGAAGTAGTAGGTGTACATTTGCAGGCGACTCTCCGAGTGAGGATGAAAATCAGACGATCAGTATGACCTTTTAAATCGTAGTCAAGCACTTCTCTTAGCAACGTACGATTAAAGCCTGTCAAGGCTAATAAATTACGATGCTTATCACCAAAAGCTTTGTTCTTGACTTGCTTAACCTCATGATTTCCCAAGAAGTAAAGAACTTCATTTTTTGTCGTTACGTTTGCTAACGTATATTTCTCAAAGATGGACCAAGGCGACTCGTAAGGATGGATCCAGTCTTTAGACCAAACGGATTGAAACTTATTCACTATGCTCGCTCCTTAGGTTAAGAAACGGATTCCGTCATGTCATTATCTTCCGGGTGTTTAATAATCTTTTTTGTTTTTGGTTTTTGTTTGCGGGTCACTGGTGCGTCATCGCTCTTCTTGGAGTGGGTTCGAATGCTTTCTTGGAGGGCTGTAACCAGGTCGACGATATTTGGTGCTGATTCTAAGCGTTCAGGAGCGAACTTCTCACCAGCTGCCTTTTTTTCGATTAAACTAATAAGCTGAGCTCTGTATTCGTCATTGTAATTCGTAAGCTCAAATTTACCGGTCATAAATTCTATGAGCTTCTTGGCTAACAGTAACTCTGAGCGTTTTATGGAATAATCAGGGACAAGGTTTGGTACATGCGTAATATCCCTAACCTCGTCGCTATAATGCATGGTTTCAAGCAGTAAACAATTATCTTTTGCACGGATTAAAGCCAGGTGCGTCTTAGATCGCATTGTAAATTTACTTATTGCCACTTTACCCGTCGTCTTTAACGCGTGTAGGAACAAATAATATGCGTTCACGCCAACCTGTTCCGGTCCCATGTAATAAGTTTTTTCAACGAAAATAGGATCGACTTCGGTGTCTTTCACAAATTCGTATACGAGTACTTGCTTGGATTTGTCATTTGCGATTTGGTCCAGTTCTTCCTTTTCAATGATCACCATACGGTCATTCTCGTACTGGTACCCTTTCCCTACTTCACCCCAATCGACTTCGCTATTGCACTTGCTGCATTTCCTGACGTTTTGCAGCTGGCTGCCGCAAGGTTTATGGATGTAGTGCAACGCGATATCTCGGTCCTCCAGAGCAGAATATAATTTTACGGGAACTTGGACCATCCCGATGCTGATCGTACCTTTCCATATCGTGTGCATTCCATACACCCTCGTCATCGATTTTATTATCTTTTTTTCCAAAAGTTTTCCCGTGCAAACCTTCTAGAACTAAAAAGACCAAGGTCGTAACCCTGGTCTCGATGTTAAGCCAACGCCATATAAATCTCTGACTCGATGTAACCTGATTTTTTAATCGCATCTCGCCAGTCATTGTCCGATGGCCAATCGTGTCCCTTCCCGTTAGCCCCATATATTTTAAGCGCATTATCAACAGTGATCGAGAGATATTCCATCGGAATCTCGATCTGAGATGCAGCCAGTCCGTGTTCCCTGCGCAGTTCAACAAAGAGATTAAAGAGAGTCTTAGCACACTTCTTCAAGCGCTCTCCTTGTTGAAAACTCTCCGGGAAGAAGTAACGAGTGAACGACCATTGACTCTCCTCGGGAAACTCTGTATCCTCATCGTAGCACGCGAGGAAATACTTCATATCGTTCACGTCCTTGATCCCGTAATAGGCATGTTCGTGAACCATAAAGCGACCGATGATTTGTGCTTTCTTGTTTTTCAGGAAATAGTCTCTGCGCCCGAGCAATTCACTTTGCCCCACCGATATGACAGTCAGACTAATCTTGTCCTTATCCAAATCGTTGTAGATATCCATAAGCCACCCGTAATGCCACTCCGTCAATCGTTGTGCTTCATCCATAAATAACACAACACGTCGCAGCGTTGACTTTTCGGCATGCAACTTGAAGAAATTAACGATCTGGTTCCTTAAGTCATCCGGACTTTTCTTCGATGGCAAGGCAAAGTTAAAATCATGCAGCATATCTGCATAGAATTTCGTGTCTGAAGGCCGCATGTAGTTCCGGCAAAAAGTCGAATAGACTGGAATCGGTTGCCCGACTTCACCGGGAATCAAATCCTTGATAAACTCTATCGCCTTTGATTTCCCGATTCTCGGTCTCCCATACACAATCATCCCTGGGGCATGGTTCTTGATATTTTGACACACAGCCTCGAGCAAGCGCTGGATTTCTTTTGTCGCTAAGATGTACAATCCTTGCTCGACAGGATGAGCACCATTTAGCACTTGAGGTCTACGTTCCACGACTGCCCCCCTAGTAAATCTTCGCTTTAAAACGTCGATGTGTGGTATGATGCTCCGCTTCCTTGATTTTGTTCATCTTATCTCTGGCTTCTTCTAGAGCCTTCGATTGTGCCTCCTCGAGCTCGATTACTTCGCGTTCTTGCTTGTCCAGTTCATCAGGCTTATTCCGTTCGGTTACCTGCTTTGCGTTCGCGTAGGTATTAGCATTGGACTTTCGGCCCTTTGCAGCCTTTGTTTTTAGATATTCCAGATACATATATATCGGATCATCCCATGTTGTGAAATGAAGCAGTTTACGACGCTTTAACAGGTTAATTTGCTTTCGCATCTTTAACGAATGTTGTGTTAAGGACCACTTGCCGGCAGCAGACAACACACCGAGCTCAGAACCGTCCGGCAAAAATGCCCTGATCGTACGGATATCGTCGAGGTTAACATGCAACGTTAAGGTAGTCCCGACTAGTTCACCGGATTGGGCCAGAATGTCATTTCGGTATTCAACACCGTAATAGTAAATGAACGGTCTTTTCCCCTTACTAATGTCTCCCTTGACCTCCCGGGTTTCGTTGCTCTGAAGGAAGGCAAAGCTCGATTGTTTGCTTTCATCCAACACGCGAGGTATCATCCCCTTTCTAATTCGTTGCTCCATGACCTCCAAAGGAGAAAGGTAAGAGATCCCTGCATTCGGCGTACCGTTGTAATTGGAGATCAATACGTCAACAATCTCCTCCAGCTCATCAACCGTAATATAGTATTGAATTGCCTTTCCCTCCGGATTGTCTCTTCTCGGATCAAAATGACTTCCACCAGTGGTGTTAGGTAAGCGGTGAAATCCGTTGGCCTCCAATGTTTCAAAAAAACGCTCCACAAAGCTTCGTCGCATCGGCATGTTGACTGGACCAAAGTTTGTTGAGCAGCCAACAAGCTCAGACAAACGGTCGCGAACGATATTGGCAAGATGGGACTTCGCATTATCGAAACAAATCTCTTCCCAAACAGCCCATTCCGCTTGGGGAATCTTCTCGGAGGGAAAACCACCGACGTCGTGGTAAGTTAAGCCTGGAATCGTCAATACCTTGCGTTTATGGGGCATTATGGCGTTTTTCATGCAAAGCAGCACTTCTACGGCGCCATACTCTTTGTTGTAACAGATGCAGTAGCCTAAAGTAGCCCTTGTCGCTTCATCCACTATGGTTATGATGAAGAAGCGTTCTAGTACCCTACAAACTTCATCGCCTTCCAAAGTCGTAAACCAAATAGCGAATGTAGCGTCGATTCTGTGGCCGTCGCATTGCACACGCTGATATGGGGTTATTGGGGTTGGGTGGTTTTGTTGTCCGATCCCTGAATTGGTTGCTTTCTGGTGTGCATCATTACCGTAGCGTTTTGAGGCGGTATTGAAGTGTTTATCACGCAGTTTCTTTAAATAACGCTCCACTGCCCTTCTACCCAAATGATCAGTATTGAAAGGGTATTCGGAAAGCGGTATTTTTTTCTCTCGACAGAGCTTGATGAAATATCCAAACACCGATTTAGGGGTAGCAACCGGTTCTAAGCTTTCGCTTTTCCGTCCTAGATACATGTTATCGATCTTTTCCCGAATATCCGGGTATGTATCTAAAAGCCGAGTAAACTCCCCTGTCTTTCGAGACTCATTCCGATTCTTCTGTAACACATCGATCTCATAATCCTTAATGTTTTTCTGGGGGATGAGTCCACGCCATCCCCAGACCCTTCCGTAGGGGTCAAAAGATAAACATCGATTGGAGTGCTACGATAAAAATGCAGTCGAAAAACACCCTCGTATGAAATAAAATGAAAGCTGACGAGGGGACGAGAGACAATGAATCGGTACGACA